>JBBQCR010000116.1:0-9312 GCA_038318935.1 Phycisphaerales bacterium | reverse complement strand
TGCGGGTGACACGAAGCACGATGACGACGACTGAGCCCGGCAGATCCGTGGTCACACAGGGACCCTGCGGTACTGAAGATCGCGGCGGTGCGCGACCCGGTCTATACCTTCGCCCCGAAGAGCGCGCCCACGCCCGCCGTGAGGCCCATCGCCAGCGCGCCCCAGAAGGTCACGCGGGCGGTGGCTCGCCACACTGAGGAGCCGCCCGCGCGGGCCGCGATCGCGCCCAGGGCCGCGAGGAAGACCAGCGATGCGCCGCTCACGCCCCACACCAGATACGCCTTGGGCAGCACGAGCACCAAGAGCAGCGGGAGCGCGGCCCCCACAGTGAACGTCGCCGCCGAGGCAAGGGCGGCCTGCACGGGGCGAGCCGCGAGTTCTTCGGTGATGCCCAGTTCATCTCGGGCGTGCGCGGTAACGGCGTCGTTGGCCATGAGCTGCGTGGCGACCTCCCCCGCGAGCTTCTCGTTGAGTCCGCGCTTGACGTAGATCGCGGTGAGTTCGGCGAGCTCGCTCTCGGGCTGCGTCGCCAGTTCGTGGCGCTCGCGCGACAGGTCCGCGCCCTCGGTATCGGCCTGCGAACTGACCGACACATACTCGCCCGCGGCCATCGACATCGCGCCGGCGACCAGGCCCGCAAGCCCCGCGACGAGAATGCCGCTGCGGGCGGTATCGGCCGCGGCGACGCCGACGATCAGGCTCGCGGTGGAGACGATGCCGTCGTTGGCACCCAGCACCGCAGCGCGGAGCCAGCCGATGCGGTGTGAGCGGTGGGATTCGGCGTGTCTCATCTGGGGTTCTCTGCCGAGCATAGACCGGCTGCTCGTGTGGTGGGCGCGATGGCGCACAAGTCATCGTCCCGTTGATTGTTGTGCAAGCCGCCTGGTTGACTGCCGATTCGCTGGTGCAGATCCGATTAACTACGCGGGAAACGTCTTCGGGAATCCTGTGTGCATGTGCCCGGAGCAACTCGACGTTGAGCACCCGGGGTGATTGCGCCACCGACGTGCACACCGACGTATATGCACGCGGCGCGGTGCTCTTCGAGGCGCTGATCGAGCGCGAGCCAGATTTCCTCGACGGATGGTGTCGCCTGGCAGAATCGCAAGTCATGCTGGCGCGGGCACACCTCGCAGTCGGCGACGCGCCACTCGCTCGTGATGGCGCATTCCGCCTCTTCAACCGAGCAGCGTCGCCGGATCCTCAAGCATCTTGACGACGGTGTTGAGGAAGCGAGCCCCTTCCGCGCCGTCAATGACGCGATGGTCGCACGAGAGCGACAGCGGCAGTACGTGACCGGCGTAGAACTGCCCGTGCTTGACGAGCACTTTCTCCCGTGATCTGCCGGCCGCGAGGATGGCGATCTCGGGATAGTTGATGATCGGTGTGGCGAACATGCCACCGTAGCTGCCGACGTTGGAGATCGTGAACGTGCCACCTGTGAGTTGCTCACGGGCGATGGTTCGGTTCTGGCACTTGGCGGCAAGGTCTTTCACCGCATCAGCGAGTTGCACGAGGCTGCGCTGGTCGGCGCCATGAATGACTGGGACCATGAGGCCGTGATCGGTGTCGACCGCACAACCGAGATTGATCACGCTCTTGATCAGGATCTCTTCGTTGGCGTCGTCGACGTTGCAGTTGACGGTGGGGTGCTTCTTCAGTGCCTTGGTCACCGCCAGGAGAATGAAGGGCAGCAGCGAGAGCTTCTGACCGAGGACGGTCGAATACTCCTTTCGCTTGCGATCGAGAGCTGTCACGTCGGCTTCTTCGACGACCGTGAAGTGGACCGCGGTCTTCACCGAGAGATCGAGTGCTTGGGCGATCTTGCGGCGCACGCCGCGGAAGGGAATGCGTTGGGCGATACCGTCGCCAGCGATGGTCGGAAGCGATGCGGTCGTCCGCTCGGCAACCGGTGTCGCTGCGGTGCGTGACGGTGCTGCTCGCTGCGAGCCGCGACTGGATGCGGCGAGTTCGACGTCGCTTGCCGTAACGCGTCCGCCGCGACCCGATGGCGCGACGTGTTTGAGATCGACTTTGAGTTCACGCGCGATGCGGCGGACTGCCGGAGTTGCCAACGCCTTGCCGTTGGTCGCTGCGACCTCGACGTGCTCTTGGGCCCGTCGAGCGAAGCGCTCGCCGACGCTGAGCGTTCCCGACACATTGCCAACGACCGTTCCGGCGTCCTCCGTCTCCTTCGCGGCTGGCTTCGCCGCTGGCTTCGCGGCTGGCGCTACCGGCGCCGGCGCAGCAGCCTTGGCGACAGGCGCCGGTGCTGCGGCAGTCTTCGACGCGGCACCGATGTCGTAGCGCACGAGCACGTTGCCCACGTTGAGGACCTCGCCCTCCTTGCCGCACAGTTCCTTGATCGTGCCCGCCCAAGGGCTCGGCACCTCGACCAAGGCCTTGTCGGTTTCCATCTCCGCGAGGATGTCCATTTCCTTCACGATCTGACCAGGCGTGACGCGCCACTTGATCAGTTCCGCTTCGTGGACACCCTCACCGAGATCGGGAAGGAGAAAGTGAGACTTGTCGGATGGTTGCTTGAGTCCGGCCATGGTGGGGATTCAACACAGAGGGTCGTAGAGAAGTCGGTTCGAAACTCAACGCATGCTGTCTCGTGGCGTCGGAATATCTCTCAGTACGCCCCGATATCCGCAATCGCTCGCTCGATGCGAGCGGTGTCGGGCATGTACTCGAGTTCCAGTTTGTAGTACGGCATGATCGTGTCGAAACCAGTGACGCGCTGCACCGGGGCTTCGAGATACAGGAAACAACGCTCCATGATGCGGGCCGCGATCTCGGCGCCGAAGCCGCATGTCTTGGGGGCTTCGTGCACGATCACGCAGCGGCCGGTCTTCTTGACGCTCGCTTCGACCGCATCCATGTCGAAGGGGTAGATCGTGCGGAGGTCAATCAGCTCGATCGACTTGCCGGACTTCTCGATCGCCTGCATGCACTGAACGACCGACGCGCCCCACGAAACGATCGTCAGGTCATCGCCTTCGCAGACCGTGCGGGCCTTGCCGATCGGCAGGGTGTACTCGTCCTCTGGTACTTCCTCGCGGAACGCTCGGTAGATCCGCTTGGGCTCGAAGAACATCACCGGGTCGGGATCGCGGATCGCCGAAATCAGGAGTCCCTTGGCGTCGTACGGCGAGCTGGGCATCACGACCTTGAGGCCGGGCGTGTGGGCGTAGATCGCTTCGGGCGAATCGCTGTGAAGTTCCGGCGCGTGAATACCGCCGCCGACCGGAATGCGAATCGTCAGCGGCACGGTGAACGCCCCGCGTGTGCGGGTGCGCATGCGAGCAGCGTGCGAGCAGATCTGGTCGTAGGCGGGGCCGAGGAATCCATCGAATTGGATCTCGGGCACTGGTCGCAGTCCCGCCATTGCGAGGCCGATCGACGTGCCGATGATGCCGCTTTCCGCGAGCGGGCTGTCGACGACGCGAGCGGCACCGAAGCGCTTGTGCAGTCCTTCGGTCACGCGGAAGACGCCGCCGTTGGGACCGACATCCTCGCCGAGGATGATGACACGATCGTCCTTCTCCATTTCCTGGACAAGGGCGAGATTGATGGCTTGAACGAGTGTGAGGTTTGCCATGACGCTGGTTGAGTGGCGAATCCGGAAATCAGTGAGAGGACGCTGCTGCCGGCGACTCGATCTGGGATGGATCCTCACCCAGCGAGTGCGTCAGCATGGTGTCGCGCTGCATGCGCAGATCGCTGTTGAGTTCGGCGAACATGTAGTTGAAGAAGTCGGCCCGTTCGGGCGGCGTGATGTTCTCCGCTCGCGCGACCGCGGCGGTGATTTCGCGCTCGGCCCGTTCCTTGAGCGCGGCTTCCTTGGAGTCGTTCCAGAGCTTCTTCTCCTTGAGGAGCGCCCTGACTCGCAGAATCGGATCACGCTGCTTCCACATGTCGACTTCGGCCTGATCGCGATAGCGACGAGCGTCGTCAGCGGTGGTGTGATCACCGAGACGATACGTCACCGCCTCGATGAAGACCGGACGCGACTTCGTACGGGCGATCGCCGCAGCATCGCGCACGGTCTTGACGACCGCGAAGATGTCGTTGCCGTCGCACTGCATGCATTCCATGCCGTAGGCGATGCCGCGCTGGGCGAGCGTCGGAGCCGAACACTGGATCTTGCCGGGCACCGAGATGGCCCAGAAATTGTTCTGGCAGAAGAAGATCACCGGGATGTCGAGATTCGCGGCGAAGTTCGCGGCCTCGTGGAAGTCGCCTTCGCTGGTCGCCCCGTCGCCGAAGAACGTACAGGCAATCTGCTTTTCGCCGCGGTACTTGGCAGCCCAGGCCAGTCCAGTCGCGTGCAGCATCTGCGTGCCGATTGGAATCGCCAGCGGAGTCATATAGAGCTCGCGCGGAATCGCGTTGCCGCGCTCGTCGCCCATCCAGTGCAGCAGGATGTACTCCATCGGCAGGCCGCGATAGAAGAGGCCGCAGTTCTCGCGGTAGCAGGGGACGAGCCAGTCGGTCTTCTCGAGGGCGTACGCGGCGCCGAGCGAGGTCGCTTCCTGACCCATGTTCTGCGGGTAGGTGCCCATGCGCCCTGAACGCTGAAGCTTGAACGCGATCTCGTCGAGGTGCCGGCAGAGCGTCATCTGCTCGTAGAGCGTGATCAAGTCCTGATCGGGGATCACGTCCTTGCCGAGCTTGGCGTCGAACTTGCCGTGCTCGTTGAGGATCGAGAGGTGTTGAATCTCGGTCGAGAAGACGGTCTTGAACGGCATGAGGTGGGACCAGCGCTGGACGAAGGCAGCGACTCCGGAAACGGCCAAGTCCGTCCGGCAGTCTGAGAGTCGCAAGGATAACAAGGGCGGCGGGGGCGCTCGTCGCTCGACCGACCGCACTTTCAGCGCCCGGAATCGCCGCTCGCATCGCCGCGCGTATCGCAGCGAGGTCTCGCGGGCGATAACGCGGGCTAACGGACCACTGCCTGCCCGTCCGCCCGGAGGTCGCTCGCTGCGCAATACCCGTCGTCAAGTCGCCAGATGACCTGACCCCGCCCGAAGGTGACGCTGCGGGTCTTCGCAACATCAAGGACATGACCGCGACGCCGGAGTTCCTCGTACATCGCCGGTTCGAATCCCGGCTCGATCATCACCTTGAGCCCTTCGGTCACCTGCCATCGCGGCGCGTCGAGTGCCGCCTGCGGATTCTGTGGGTGGTCGATCATGCGCAGGAAGCTTTGCAGTTGACCCTGCGGCTGCATGAATCCGCCCATCACGCCGAAGGCCGCGAGCGGGCGCAGCGCTGCCGCGTCGTCGGTCGTGATGAACCCCGGAATGATCGTGTGATACGGTCGCTTGCCGCCACCGACCTCGTTGGGATGTCCCTTCTCAAGCGTGAAGTTCGCGCCTCTGTTGTGCATGGCGATACCGGTTCCCGGAATCACAATGCCCGAGCCCCAGCCTTCGTAGTTCGATTGGATGAACGACACCATGTTCCCGTCGGCGTCCGCCGCACAGAGCAGGATCGTGCCGCCGGAATTTGGCGGTCCGTGCCCGAAGTCCTGGGCTTTGGAAGGATCGAGCCTCGCCGCGAGTTCGGCGATCCGAGCATCGTCAAGCAGTTCTTCGCCGGTCATGCGCATGAAGCGAGGATCAGCGACTTCACGATGGGCGACGCGAAAGCCGAGCTTGATGGCCTCGATCTGCAGATGCTGGGCATCGGGACAATCAACCTCAAGTCCCCGCAGATCACGCGACTTCAGGATCGCCAGCGCGATGAGCGCAACGATGCCCTGTCCGTTGGGCGGAATCTGGTGCATTCGCGCGCCGTGGTAGCCGACCGACAGCGGTCGGACCCAATCGGCCGTGTGCGTTGCAAGGTCGTCCACGGTCATCAGTCCGCGGTCGCTGGCGGCGGTGGTGGCGATCTTTCGCGCCAGCTCGCCGCGGTAGAAGCTCTCGCCTTCGCTTGCGGCGATCGCCCGCAGCGTCGTTGCGTGATCAGGGAATCGGATGCGCTCACCGACCTTCGGCGCGCGACCTTCGATCGAGAAGACGCGCTTCCACTCGGGGAACTCCTTCAGTTTTTCGTAGGCGCGGTTCCAGAGCTGGGCGGTGAGTGGTGCGACGAGGAAGCCGTCCTCCGCATATCGAATTGCAGGCTCAAGCAGTTCGGCGAATCGCAATCGCCCGAACTTCTTCCAGAGAGCGACCCAACCCGATACCGCTCCGGGAACGGTGATCGGATCCCACCCGCGCTTGGGCATAGAGGTCTTGCCCGTGAAACGCGCGGGCGTCAGCGCCGCCGGCGCGCGGCCGCTGGCGTTGAGTCCGGTCACGGCTGTTCCATCCCAGTGCAATGCGAAGCAGTCGCCGCCGATACCGTTGCTGGTCGGCTCGAGCACCGTCATGGCCGCCGCCGTTGCCACCGCGGCATCGGCGGCGCTTCCGCCGCGGCGCAGCATCTCCAATCCCGCCTGCGCCGCAAGCGGCTGACTTGTCGCGACGGCTGCGCCGCCGAAGACCGGTTGGCGCTGCGATGGGTACGGCAGATCCCATGATCGTTCGGGAAGTGGCATGAGTGCAGGATCGCGAGTTTGGTGATCGAAGTCCAGCGCCTCGACTGCTCACGTCATCACTTCCGCGCGAGCTTCATGCACGCGGCATGCCGATGACAGGTCACAACGTGATCGTTCACCATGCCCACTGCCTGCATGAAGGCGTAGCAGATCGTCGGACCGCAGAAGGAAAAGCCGGCTTTCTTGAGCGACTTCGACATAGCCCTGCTCTGGTCGGTCTGGGCCTCGAAGTCAGACTTTCCGCGCAAGTGATTGGTGCGCGTCTTGTGGTCGACATGTTGCCAGAGAAAATCACGAAACGTTCCGTCGCCGCTCTCCATCATCGCCCGCCAGAGTCGAGCGTTGCGAATGGTCGCCTGAATTTTCTGGCGGCTGCGGATGATGCCCTCATTCCCAAGCAGGCGCTGGATGTCTTTCTCACCGAAGCGAGCAATGCGCAGCGGATCAAACTCGGCGAACGCTTTGCGAAACGCGTCGCGCTTGCGCAGGATGGTGATCCAAGAAAGGCCCGCCTGAAACCCATCGAGAATGAGTTTCTCGAACAGTGCCCGGTCATCGGTCACAGGCACGCCCCACTCCTCGTCGTGATACTCGACGTAGAGCGGATCGGTCCCGCACCAGAAGCAGCGTTCAGGTTCCTTGCGGGTCATGCGAGCTAAATTGGCCATGCGGGGCAGACCCTTCGTTGAACGGATTTGCGAATCGATTGATCCGACCACCGAGCGTATCGAGGATCGCGGTCCACACCATCCCGACGAGAAAGGCAAGAATCGGGCCGGCCATAGCGATGTTCCACCAAAGGACGATGACGTCCGATCCTCCGATCATCGGCGTCGACGGCGTGAAGAGATACCGCGCGAGCCAGAGACACGCGGGCGCCGCCATTGAGACAACGACAGCGAAGCTCGCGACGGCGGCGTTTGCGACGACGACATCCGGCGCGGTCGGCGGTGAACGCCGCGGCGCGTACCACCGTGCAGCGGCGAAGGTCACAACGACCAGGAGCGGTATCAACAACGAACTGACGAAGACCAGCGTCGATGGAAGTCCGTCATACAGGATGGTGGCAGACCAGAAGGCGCCACCAGTCGGAAACTCGATGCGCACATTGTGCTGGCCAAAGACTCCGCTGATGCACGCAGGCAAGATCGCGCAGAGCCACGCGAGCGCGAGATTGCCAACGAGGAGCGGACGCAAAGCTCGCCGATCAATGCGAAGCGATGCGTAGGTGGTGCGTGGGCGGACGAGCACATCGACAAGCGTGCGGCACCACGAACCGAGCGACGGGCCGCGCTGCCACGGGATGCCCGGCCTCGTTTCCGGGCGCGACTCCGCGACGGTCGCGCCGCACTCTGGGCAGAGCGCGACATCGGGAGTGGCCGCCAGTTCATAGGCACATCGCTGACATCGAAACGGCCAGAGTGTGACGGTCAGCCCCATGCTCCGAGCAGGATCGCAAGATCCGAGCTTCCCGTCGAGCCGTCTCCGTCGAGATCCCCAGCGGCGGTTCCCCACGCTCCAAGCAGAATCCCCAGATCCGCCGGACCGACCGTTCCATCGCAATCAAGATCGGCCCCGACGCAACTGGGTGAGGTTCGATAGGCTCGCAGATCGGTGCCCGTAGCAGCGATGATGAGCGTGCCGTCCGGTGCGATCGTCGGTCCGCCCTGATTGAGATTCGGGATCGCGAGCGACCAGCGCAAGGCAAGGTCGGGATCGAACGAGAAGATCGTTCCCGGGAATCCACCATTGCCGTAGAAGATCTTTCCGTCTCCGTCGACGGCGACGTGCGACTGGTTGATGATCGCGGTCACGGTGTTCACGCTCTCGTGCAGCAATGCACCGGTGACCTGGTCACGGACCTGCAACTTGCCGTTCAGGCCGACCATGACGACGCCACCATCGGCTGTGAGTCCATGATTCGCACCCGCGCCACCGATCGCAGGAGCGTTCCACAGCGGCTGAAACGCCCGGCCAGTGTCGTGCCAGGTGTACAAGAAATCGACCGCCTGATTGGTTTGCGTGCGAGCATAGAAGACGCGCCCGTCCGGGCCGCACATCGGAGTGTTCTGCGAGAGGAAGCCTGGCATGATGGCGCTCGAGTAGAGCTTCGCGCCGGTCGTTGCATTGACGCGCGTGAGCTTCTGACCACCAGGTCCGACCTCGTCGATGTAGATCGAATTGCCGCTGAGTGCCGGCCCGCAATCGCCGCTCACCGAACAACTGCGCACGGTGTTCCACATGGTCTCGCCCGTGATGTGATTCAGACGGCGAACGTAGAGATGCGTTGCGAAGATCGGATCGCCGTCGTCGGTGAAGACGACACCGTCGTAGGCGCCGGTCGCGACTTCTTCGGCAGAACTCCACAAGACAGCGCCGTTGGTCGCGTTGAGGCAATAGACCGGAGCGCTCACGCTCGATCCGTTGCCTCCGCGTCCGACGTAGACGCGACCGTCGTGGACGCCATACACGTTGGTCGTCCAGTCGCCGCTCGCGTAGGGACACGAGAACGACCACAGCGTCTGACCGGTGGTGACGCTGATGGCATACACCTTTGATTCGTTCGGGACCCCGCTCGGAACGAAGCCTGTCTGTCGCACCACGAAAATGCGATCACCTTCAATGCACGGATTCCAGGCGATGACCGACGTGGGTCCTGTCGACCACACCGGCTCGGGTGCCGTCGGCCCAACCGCAGAGGTCAGGCCGTTGCGACATTGGTTGCCGCCAAGGTTGGACCAGTCGGCGACGGTCGGAGA
>JBBQCR010000115.1:0-9342 GCA_038318935.1 Phycisphaerales bacterium | reverse complement strand
CGTCGAGCGGCACCGGATTCTCAAACGTGTATTGACGATCCTCGGACCGGAAGTGCTTGACCACCGGCATCGCGCCGTCGCGCACCGGATCATGATCAAGATCGACGAGCTCCTCTTCGATCAGTTCCTCGATGGGATCGCCGTGGTGCATCAGGTCCGCCTCGATCGACTCGCTCAACCAACGATCGGGAGTCGCCAGCCGCACCATCCAGTGACCACCGACAGGGAGGATCGAATACCACGCGTCCGCGGAGGCAGCCTTGGCCTTGCAGCGCAGACCGCCGTCGACGAGCTGCACGTCGCCGAACACGCCCGCCGCGGTGGCGGCGAGGTGGAGCTCGTGCAGAAATCGATCGGTGTCGATGCGGGTGGCTGCGGTCAAGGGGGGCCCTCAGTCAGGAATCGGCCGAGAGCGGCCGGAAGCGAAAGGGGGTGGGATCATACCGAAAGCCCGCGTCCCTGCGGCCCACCGGGATTCGGGAAGCGCGGAACTCCTCATGCCTGACAAAGTGCGGGATTTTCGAGAGTCGTGCATTTCGCCGGTACCATCGCGACTATGCCCGAGCAGGTGCCACCGCAGGCGACGACGACTCCGGCTGCCAGACCGGTTTCAGTTTCGGTTTCGGTTCCGGTTCCGGTTCCGGTTGGGCGATCCACGACCGACGGTCCGTGGTCGGTCCGTGCCCTGCTGCGATGGATTCAATCGCATCTTCAAGAGCGGGGGGTCGAGAGTCCGCGCGTGTGCGCGGAGATTCTCGTCGGGCATGTCCTAGGGTGCGATCGACTTCGCCTCTACATGGAACCTGAGCGCGTTCCCACCGAGGCCGAGCGCACGCGCTTGCGAGCGTTGGTCCTGAGGGCCGGGAACGACGAGCCGGTGCAGTATCTCGTCGGTTCGTGGTCGTTTCTCGGGCGCGAGTTCGAAGTCGGTCCCTCGACCCTGATTCCGCGCCCGGCGACGGAAACGTTGGTCGAGCGCGCCGTCGAGTGGTATCGCACGACGATGGTCATCGACGGTGTGCCGCAGCCGCTGCGGATGGCGGACATCGGCACGGGCACCGGCATCATCGCGATCTCGGTACTCCTGGGAATCCGGTCGAGCGTCGGCATTGGCGTGCGAAGCGGCGGATGCAAGCCGCTCGGAGGCCCCGCACCGGCAACCAGCGCCGGCGGATCGCTTCCGACGATTCAGTTGCGTGGCGATGCAGCCGCGCCGAGTCCTGCCGCGGTGCCTGCCGGCCCGTCGCTTCGTTGCTTGGCGACCGACGTGGTCCCCGACGCGGTGGAATTGGCGCGACGCAACGTGGCCAGGCATGGGCTGAGCGCAGCGATAGATCTCCGCGCCGGTTCGCTCTTTGAGCCCTTCCGCGGATCGAAGCCAAACTCCTTCGACCTCCTGTGCTCGAACCCGCCGTACGTGAGCGACGATGAGTGGGAGGCGGTCCTCCCCAACGTGCGGAACTACGAACCGACCACCGCGCTGCGAGCCGGTGCCGAGGGACTGGACGTGATCGCGCCGCTGGTTGCAGCGGCGCCGCACTGGCTTCGCAGCGGCGGTGTGCTGCTGCTAGAGATCGGCGACGCCCAGCGAGACCGGGTCCAAGCGCTCGTCGCCGATCGGACGATCTGGTCGAGCGCCGAAGTCGTCAAGGACTTCGAAGATCTCTGGCGGGTGCTGATCGCGGTCCGGCGATAGCCGAGCTGTTCACACGCCGATGGCAGTTCTCGCCCGGGCCTTTGCGGCGACCGACGAGACGGGATTGGCCGCGATCGCGAGATCGAGATCCGAGCGCTCCGACGCAGAGAGGCGATGCAACACGCCAAGGTGCCGAAAGACTTCCTTCATCGATTCCGCCTGCACCGCGCGACAGACCGCGTCGGCATCGATGATCCGCTTCCCGATGAGCTCTTCGAACATGGCTTGGGTATACGTGGGCTTCGTCGGAGCCGTCGACTTGGTGCCGTATTGATTCAGGTTCGACGCGAAGATTCCCGCTGCACTCACTGGCAGGAAGTCCTCGTATCGCATGCCTTCGTAGTCGACGTATCCGAGGCGCACGAGGGCGATGATGTCCGTCGGCATCTCCGCCTCAGCGGACGCGGCGGCTGCGGCCAAGCCCTTGTCCGTCACGCTGAAGTGACCGTACACGAGCTTCTGCTCGAGCAGCTCCCGCAGGGTCTTGGGGAAGGGTGCGAACGGCTTGGCGTACATCGCCTCGTACGCGTCGATGTCACGCGTATCGAGATCGGGATTCTGGTCCCTCTCGGCTTCCGCAGCAGCCAAGCAACGATCGTACAGATCGCGCCCGCTCGGCGTGGTCGCATAGAAACGCTCTTCAATTTCGCCGAATCGCGCGGTGTGCTCGGACTCCACCACGGAACCGTCGGACTCCCGGAAGAGAACCGGCTCGGTGAGCGCCCGGTACGCATCCTGCCGTAACAGCACCGGCGTGTCGTGCGACGGTCCTTCAGTGACGTCCTTGAAGCCCGAGTGATCGAGGACATGCAGGCCCAAATCCGGCTGCTCAAGCCGTCGCGTCAACGATTCCGCAAGCTGCGCGATCGTCCCCTCCGCGGGACAGCCGGCACGGAACGCTTGGGATTGCGCGGGCAACAGATGCTTGAAGTGCAGGCGAAGCCAGTCGCGATCTGCGAACGGGACCAGTCGAGCGAGGACGACAAGAGCGCGGTGCCGGAACTGTTCGCGCGTCCATTCGCCAAGACAGAACTTCATCGCCGCCGTGTACAGGTCGATGCACAGCGTGTTGGGGGTCAGGTGATTCAGGTGATGCGATTCGAAGCAGGCGATGTCGGCGGCGATCTTGAAACCCGCGTCGCAGAGATCGGTGTAGAGACTGAGGTCACGAGCATTGCCGGTCCACCGGAAAATCCGGTCCACGCCTTCGCGAATGAGCTGTGTGGCGTCCTGCCAGTCGAGTCCGCCTTGGCGCTCGTTCTTGGTGATGAGCTCCTTAGCTCGCTCCGAGAAGACCTGCCGCGTGGCGAGCAGGCTTTCGATGCGGGCCCGCGTCTGCGGATCGAAGTAGTCGGTCATCAGCAGCGACGTGAACACGCGATGCTCTGGATGAAGCATCGATCGGAACGCCGTCGCGACGATCGGTTGGCTCCGCGATCCGACGTTGGACATGTCGTAATAGTTGTGCGGTTCGAGCCCGAATGCACCGAAGAACCTCGCGACCCAGCGATACTCCGACGGCGTGCCGATGCGGATGGCTCCGTGTCGCTCGCCGCTCGCCTTGTCGAGTTGCTCGTCCGACACGCTGAAGCCGATGTGCAGTTGGCTGAGCAGAGCGCAGATGGTCTTGTTGCAGATCTGATTGACGAGTTGCGCCTTGTCGTACAGCGGCACTTCTCCTCCGAACATCCGTGAGAGTTCGGCGAAGAGGCGGTTCTGCATGTCGATCGGGTCAGCGAAGGAGTCGGTGAGTGGCGCGGTCATGGGAGTCGGTGGAGGTGCTGGGAGATCGCTGCGTGGAGGAGAACCACGCTGCGCGAATTGGTACGAAGCCGCGCGAACAGGACGGGGCGGAGAGGCTAGCCCAGCAGGGGGGCGGGCGTCCAGCGTCCGATGGGCTGGGGCGCGGATTTGTCATGCGTCGCCGGGATTTCGGGACCGTCGGCTGACACGGAGGAACTCACGTGCTCGGTCGCTCGCGAGCCGCCGCGGTCGCTTCAATGGCCTTGCGGACTTCCTCGAGGAGTTGGGTCACCTGGAACGGCTTGAAGAGGAAGCAGTGAAGTCCCTCCTGGCTGCACCGGACGATCGAGTGATGCGGGTCGTAGCCGAATCCGGTCATCAGGATCACCGGCGTGCGCACATCGGAGTCCTTCACCGCCTTGAAGACCTCGTAGCCGTTGCGGTCGGGCATGCGCACATCGCTGATCACCAGATCAAACGGCGTTCCGGTCGCGGCTTCCACCAGCACTCGTTCGATCGCCGGGCCACCGGAGGCGAAGATCGTCACCTCGCAGCCCTTCTGCTGCAGCACCTCGCGGATCGTCTCGCGAATGGACGCCTCGTCGTCAGCGACCAGAATGCGCTTGCCGGCCAGCACCGGATCGAGCTCGCCTTCGCGAAGGATCTCCTCGACGCCAAGAATCGTCTGCGGTCCGCTGGTCGCCGCCTCGATGCGGTGCTTCACGCTCGAGACCGCGTCGAGAATGCGCTCTGCAAGTTCGATCGTGCGGGCATCGGCGTTCAGTTCGATGGCTTCGGCAGCGACGCGGATCAACTCCATGGGCCCGTTGATTTCGCTGAGCACGTTGGTGGCCGCGTGTCGGTTGGTCGTCTGCCGCTCGACCACGAGGAGGTCGAGGGTGTTGAGAGCCAGGGCCACGTAGCGTCCGAAGATCTCGGCGCAGAACCGGTCCTCGTCATCGAACGCATCGGCTCGTTCGGTCTCGACGTTGAAGACGCCGACGACCTTGTCATGCAATCGAAGTGGCACAGTGAGCGAGCTCATGGCGCCGGGCAGGCCGCGGATGTAGCGAGGATCCTTGCGCACGTCGCCGCTCAGGTACGCCTCGCCGCTGGTGGCCACGATGCCGGAGATGCCGTTGCCTTCGCTCTTGGCGAAGATCTTTTCGCCGATGCCCAACGGGGCGAGACCGTTGCAGAAGACCAACTCCAACTGACCGGTGATCCGGTTCAGCAGGCGGAATTCGAAGTGGTCCCATCCGAAAACCGTGCGGACGCCGGCGACCGCCCGCCCGTCAAGCGCCTTGAGACGCTCCGCGGGATTGATCTTTTCGACCGTCTCGGCATCCAGTCGCAGGAGATCCGAGCCGGCCGAGTCCACGGCATCGACCCGCTCCTGAAGACGCCGCCGTTCGGTGACATCGAGCAGGATCGTGGCGACCGCTTGCGGGTTTCCGTTGGGATCGTGGCGCAACCCGGTGACCACGACTTCAAACGCCCGGGTGCCGACTCGGAATCCGCGGCGCTCGGCGACTCCTTCGGCAAGGCTGATGAGGCCGCTGCGGGCCGATCGCAACAGGTCGACGCAGGTGGAGACGAGACGACTCAACGTCTCGGGCGACTGGGCCGCGAGTTCGTCGTTCATCCACGTCACTTCGCCCTGCAGGTCGACGATGCCGACGCCCTGACCAAGACCTTCCAGCACACTGGCGGCGGTCGTTTCGGGAATGCTGATGCCAGCCATCGCGGAAAGCGCGGCGGCGCGACCAGCGGCCGTCGCGGAGTCGATCAGATCGACATCCGCGGCGAGTCGTTCACGCAGCGCCGGGTCCAGGTGTACACCCGGCGGAAGAATAATCCGAGGTCGAGAGGCGGACATACGAAGACTGCCCAAGCATACCCACGGTTTGCATCAAGGCCAGCATCGTGGCTGATGAGTTCGAGAGGTTGACGATGGTGAATCTGGATCGGCGGGCTTCGATCGGATCGCAGACGCGTTTGCAGCGGTACCATGCTTCTCCTTTGGCGCCTGACCTTTGGTGCCCGACCTTTGCAGGGACGACTGACGGACCGGCATGCGGAGCTTCTCGCACGGTGACCGATACGACCGCAGCAACCTCGCCCCCGCCCCGAAACGACTTCGGCAATGCCGCTTCGGACGCGCTTCGGATCGACGCGCGACGGGTGTCCAAGCGGTTCGGTGCCGTGCACGCGGTGCGGGACATCAGCTTCCGCGTCCCTGATCGATGCGTCTGCGGACTGCTCGGCCCCAACGGCGCTGGCAAGACCACCACCATCCGCATGCTTGCAGGACTCCTGGTTCCCGACGAAGGAGACCTCGTTGTCGCCGGCGTCGACTTGCGCGAAGACCCCGACGAAGCGCGACGGCGGATTGGGTATCTTCCTGAGTCGGCGCCGATTCATCCGGAGCTTCGGGCCCGCGAGTTTCTCCGCTACCGCGCTGAACTCATCGGATTGCGTGGCAGCACCGCCCGAGACGCCATGGATCGAGCCATCGCCGCCTGCGGTCTCGGGCCCATTGTTGGACGCCTGGTCGGGGCGCTGAGCAAGGGATTCAGGCAGCGCGTCGGTGTCGCCGCCGCGATCATGGGGCAACCGAAGCTGGTCATTCTCGACGAGCCGTCGGTGGGACTTGATCCCAACCAGTTGCTGGAGTTTCGGGCCTTGGTGCGATCGTTGGGCCGCGAACGCACGGTGCTGATTTCAAGCCACATCCTCGCCGAGATCGACGCCGTCTGCGATCGCGCGATCCTCATGAACGGCGGTCGGCTGGTGGCCGAGGGCACGATGGAATCCTTGCGAGCCGGCGGCGGCGATCGATACGTCGTCGAGGCTGCAGGCGCTGGCGCTCGGGTGGCCTTGGCGTCGATTGCCGGACTCGGCGGATTGAGCGGTCAGCCGATCGACGCGACGTGGACCCGCTTCACCGCCTCTGCCGTTGAGGGCGACGACAAACGCGAAGCGATCGCGGCCGCACTGCGCGACACCGGATGCATCGTGCGGGAACTCTCGCGCGAGCGCGCCTCGCTCGAAGCACTCTTCCTTCGGGCCACCGCGCCGGGCGGCGGTCCATGAGCGCCGTTCGTGCGATTCTTCGCCGCGAACTGCTCGCGACGTTCGCGACGCCGGTCGCGTACGTAACGGTCGGATTGTTGTCGGCGCTTCTTGGAGCGATCTTTGTCGTCGTCACGTTGCGAACGGGCGAACCTGCGACCCTGCGGGCGGTGCTTCTTGCAGCGAGCTGGGCGTTGCTTGCGGCGGCGCCCGCGATCGCGATGCGCTCCTTCAGCGAGGAGTTCCGTCAAGGGACTTGGGAGACGCTGCTCGCCGCACCGATTCGTCCCTGGCACGCGGTCCTGGGCAAGTTTCTCGCTGGCCTTGTCCTCCTGATCGTGCTCATCGCCGGGCCGATGCTCGTGATGGGCGGCGTGCTTGAGTACTACGCTGATCCCGACTGGGGCGAACTGGTGACCGGCATCGCCGGACTGGTCCTCGCGGGCGCCGCGTTTCTGGCGATCGGCATCCTCGCCTCGACGTTGACGTCCAACCAGCTCGTTGCGTTTCTGGTGCCGGTCTTCGCGCTCTTTGCGATCTCCTTCGGTAGTCGGGCGGTGGCATCAATCGTGCCGGCGGAATGGGCGCGGGTCGCCTTCGGACTGGATCCGATCCGGCGCGTCGAGGATTTCGTGCTTGGTCTGGTCGACACCGGAAACGTCGTCTACTTCGTGGCGGTGACGACTGCAGCGCTTGCGGTCGCGTCGGCGAGTCTTGCCCGCATTCGTGACGGAGGCTTCGGCGGTCGGGCTCGCGGGCCGCTCGGTCGCACCGGGTGGCGCATCGAAGCGGGAGTCTTCGCCATCGGTGCCTTCGCCGCGGCGATCGCGATCGCGTTCCTCTTCGGCACGCCGCGGCTGCGGGTCGAAATCGATGCCACGAAGACGAGGGCGTACACGCTCTCGCCCTCAACGGAGGAGTTGCTGCGCTCGCTCAAGGGACCATGGTCGGTCACGCTTCTGGTCTCGGGCGAACGGGCCGATCCGGCATCGCTGCGGCGCGTCGACGAAGTGTTGCGGCGGATGCACGCCATTGCGCCAAACGTCGAAGCGATTCGCGTCGATCCTGACGATGCGGCATCGGCCACCGGCTACGAAGCGCTGCTCGAGCGACTGACGGCGGCCAACGCTCCCGCCATCGCCGCGTGGGAACCTTCGTTGGCCGCGGCGCTGGCCAGTTACGAAGGGCTGCGAGGCTTTGCCCGCGGCGAGCTGGGACCGCTTCGCACGCTGATCAGAGCATTGCCGCCAGCCGATCCGGTGCGCCCGCAGTTAGAGAGTATCGCCGCAGGGCTTGAGCAACTCACCGAGCAGGGGGACGGCTTCATCATCGCGGTGCGCGAGCTTCTTCGATCCACGTCCTCGCGTCCGCTTCCCGACTACGACGGGGCTCGCAGCGCGCTGGCCGCGAACGATCGTCTGTGGGCCGACCAGTTCTCAACTGCGACGGCTCTCTTCCAGCAGTGGTCGGTCAACCCCGCGCTCGATGGCGCCGTGCGAACGTGGGCCAAGGCGGCCGAGGCTCGCTTCGAAGCCGCGGCGACGACGCGGCGCGCGGAACAGTACGAACTCGAGGAACTTCCGCCGCTGGGACTCGGTGAGGTCGGTCGCGTGATCGGACAGGGCGAGAGCGCTGTCGTGATGGGGCCGCTGGGGGCGATCGCCATTCCGTCGTGGCAGATTATCCCGGCGCAGGTTGCTGCCAGCGGTCGAGCGACGCTTGGATTCGACTTCGCGGCCCGTGCCGAAAGCGTCTTAGCTGGTGCGATGCGCTCGCTGACGGTCGAGCGCATGCCGATGGTGGTGTTCGTGCACGCCGAGGACTCGACGGTGCTCACCGCGCGACCCGATCGCACGGAACTGGCCGCAATGGCCGACACGTTACGCGCGGCCAGATACACGGTGCGCGAATGGTCGGTGTCGGCTGGCGAACGTCCGACGCCGGCGAAGGGGCAGCGCGTAGTGTGGGCCATCCTTCCACCGTTCAAGCGCGAAGGACTGAAAACGTCGGATCGCGAACGTACCTTGCTTGAGGTCACGCGTTCGCTGATCAACGCCAACGAACCGGTGCTCGTTACTTTCGGCCGAAGTCTGCTGGGGCTCTTCGGTCAGAAGGATCCGTGGAACCTGATCGCCGCCGACCTTGGCATCAGCGTCGACACTGGTCGTGTACTGATGGAGCTCGTGCCGACCTCCGCCGATCGATCGGTGTTGCAGCCGTGGCAGACGATCGAACGCACCAACGTCGCTCATCCGATTGGTGCGGCCGTCAATGGCCAGGCCGGCGTCTTCAATCATCCAACGCCACTGACAATCGTCGCCGGCGAGGTTCCGCAACTGGCGACGATCATCGCTTCGGTCGAACCGTCAGCGAACCGTTGGTTGGAGGACGATTGGCGCGAAGAGCGACGACAGGAGAAGAGCGTGCCCGAAGCCAAGCGACTCACCGCGCCGATGCCGGTGGTGATCGCCTTGGAACGAAGGGATCCCGCATCGGGCGCGACGCGACGAGCGGTGGCGGTCGGCAGCGGCGGATGGCTTCTTTCGTCGCTCGCGGACGTTTCGCAATCGCTCGGCGGCAATCGATACGTCCTGACGAATCCAGGCAATCGTGAACTGATGCTGGCGTCGGTCGCGTGGCTGAGTGGCGAAGAGGCGTTGATCGCAGCCGGGGCTTCGGGGCGCGAAGTTGCCCGCGTCGGCGAGATCACCGACACCACCCGCATGTGGTGGTTGGCGGCACTGGCCTTGGGCGTGCCGGCGCTGGTCGCGACGACGGGCGTCGGAGTCTGGCTACGACGGAGGCGCGACGTATGAGCCCGATGCCAC
>JBBQCR010000114.1:0-9371 GCA_038318935.1 Phycisphaerales bacterium | reverse complement strand
TCTTCGATACCACCAACACCCGCTTCACCAGCGCGCAGCTCGCCAGTGCCTTCGGCAACTCGGTGGTTGCCGCTGACATGAACGGCGACGGATTCACCGACATCGTTCGCGTCAATACCCTGACCGGCGGCCAGAACGTTGCGACGCTTTACGCGAAGCCCAACGATCTCGGCAACACGTTCAGCGGCCCGGATCAAGCGGTCGGAGGTGCCCCGTACGCGATCGCCGCAGGCGACCTCAACAACGACGGCAAGCTCGACTTGGTTGTCGCCGACGACAGCCAGGACAAGTTCCTGATCAACACCGGCAACGGTGCTGACACCTTCGCCAACTTCACCTCGTTCACGATCGCTGATTCGCTGAGTGAGTTCGGCAACACCATTCAGCTCGCCGATCTCGACAACGACGGCAAGCTCGACGTGATGATCGCCGACGTCGATGCGGATCTCCCGTCGTTCTGCCCGACGACCGGACGTCGTGCTCACATCTATCGCAACACCGGCCTCGCTGGTGCTGCGCTACTCGACGAAGTCGGCCAGATCATCCCCAACGGCAACCTCGGAGCGACGTTTGACTTCGCACCGATCGACATCGACGGCGACGGTTGGAAGGACCTCGTGATCGGCCGCTGCGCCGGTCTTGAGATCTGGATGAACCACCCACCGCTCGGTATCGCCTACAGCTATCCGGACGGCACCCCGTCCACGCTTCAGCCTGGTGTCGCGAAGACCTTCACCGTCAACACCACCATCCTCGGCGGCGGCACGTTTATCGCCGGCACCTTGGACCTCAACTATCGCGTCGACGGCGGCCCGTGGATCTCGACCGACCTCGTCGGCGGACCGTCGATCTTCACCGCGACTCTGCCCGCAGCCGACTGCGGCCAGCAGCTTGACTACTACATCAGCGGCAAGATCTCCAACTCCCCCGCCACCTACACCGATCCGGCCACTGCGCCGGCGACTTTCTTCAGTGCGGTTCCGATCACCGGAACCGAGTCCGTCTACACCACGATCTTTGAGAATGGTGTTGAGAGCTGGACGGTTGTGAACACGGGTACCGTGACGTTCGGTACCTGGGTGCTGGGCGACCCGATCGGCACCATCGGCGGCGGCGTTCCCAATCAACCGGAGAACGACGCTGCTGGCTGCGGAACCCAGTGCTGGTTCACCGGCCAAGGTGTTGTGGGCGGCGCCGCCTCGGCGTCCGATCTCGACGGCGGACCGACGACGCTGGTGTCGCCAGTGTTCAACGTCAACGCGGGCTTGCCCGTGACCTTGGACTACACCGCTTGGATCTACTGCAACGACTTCCCCGCAGTTCCCGCAGAGGCCGACGCGCTCCGCATTGAAGTCACCTTCAATGGCGGAACGACTTGGACTGTCGTGCGATCGATCAGCTCGACGTCGAGCGCGTATGCCAGCTTCCAAGACACCGTGCTTGCAGGGTCTAACCTCATGCAAGTTCGTGTCAGTGCTTCGGACAACCCCAACCACTCGAATACGGAAGCGGCCTTCAACAAGCTGACCGTTACTCGCGGCGTCTGCGAAGGTACCACTCCCTGCACCGGCGACCTCAACACCGATGGTGTGGTGGATGCCGCCGATCTCGCGTCGCTCTTGGGCGCGTGGGGCAACACTCGAGGTCCACAGGATCTCGACCTCAACGGCAGCGTGGATGGCGGCGATCTTGCCATCCTCCTCGGCGCGTGGGGCGCTTGCCCGTAAGCTTTCCGCTCTGAACTGAGAAGACAAAGACCCCCGCCAAACGGCGGGGGTCTTTTCATTCATCAAAGCTGCGAACCATCAGTATCATCCGCGTGGGGTCTGCTGACGGCCGCAGCGAGGTCGTGGACTAGGACGTACACGTGGACAACATCATCGGGGGACGGTGTTCAGACGAGCTTCCATCCTCGGAGCGCGATGAGGTTGATCGCGCCGCGAGAGATCCTGCCCTCTCCTCGGATCCATTGCGACACGATTGCAGTAGGCTCGTGGATGGCCTGCTCGATGGTGGCAGCGATCTCGCAGGGTTGTTCAGGGAGCTCTCCAACGCGGACATTGGTGTGGGGTCGTCGTTCGACGGCTTCACACTTCTGCGCCGTCTCGGAGCTGGAGGAATGGGTGTCGTCTACGAGGCCCAAGAACACATCCCGAATCGGCGTGTAGCCATAAAGCTCATTCCTTCCGATTCACTTTCACAGAGTTCACAGCGAAGGCTCCGCTTTGAGACGGACCTCCTCGCGAACCTCGACCATCCGAACATCGCGAGGGTTCTGTCCGCTGGAACTGCGATCAATGGGGTTGGGCAGGAGATCCCCTACTTCGCGATGGAACTGGTGGATGCTGCAAGGCCAATTACGACGTTCGCCCGAGACATGTCCCTCGGTCCACGAGATCGCGTCTCACTCTTTCTCGCAGCGTGCCGGGCCGTAGGCTACGGACACGAGCGTGGCGTGATCCACCGCGATCTCAAGCCAGCGAACATCCTAGTGGGCTCCGATGGCACACCTCGTGTAATCGACTTTGGGATTGCCCGAGTGGTTACCTCAGAACTGTCCTGCTTCGTCCCGACCGCGTCTCTCTCGAACTGGCTTGGTACGGTCGAGTACATGGCTCCCGAGCAGTATCCGCTCACAGCGACAGAGGCCGACACTCGATCAGACGTTTTCAGCCTAGGTATAACGCTCTGCGAACTAATTACGGGAAGGAGGCCGCACCGCACCGAGACACTAAGAGGGCTGCTCAACGGCAAGATTTCTAGCGACCTCTCGCGGGTAATCGCAAAATCGCTCGCAGTCCCTGCATCACTGCGATATTCGTCGGCGACCGAGATGTCCGACGATCTATCTCGGTGGCTTCGGGGTGATCCCGTCGCTGCGCAGGGAACCTCTCTAAGGTACATCGCCAGCCGTTGGCTTTGGCGTCACCGCTACGCCGCGCTCACCTGTCTACTCATCTTGATCTCGAGCCTTCTAATGATCGCACTTAGGAGATCGACAGCTGCAACTGCAGCAGCAAGTGGCGACGCAATGTGGAACCTGTACGTCGGACAGATGCAGGCAGCGTCGCTCGCCGTCAGATCTGGAAGGCACGCCGAGTTGCCATCGCATCTCTCAAAGGGTGCGTCAGAACTCTCGGGCTGGGACTCGCTCCTGCTGACTGCAATGGGTCACGACGCAGAACTCGCATTCCGCTGGCCCACGGGAGTGACTGCATTACAGTTCCTCAAGAGCCCGAACAGGGTCGTCCTTGGGGATCAGAGTGGTACGGTCGTGTCGATCTCGCTCGATAAACCGTCGGCACCAGTGACGCTCCTCAACCTGAACTCCCAAGTTCGCGATATCTCTACCGACGACGCAAATGAGTTCATCGCTGTTCAATCTCGCGACGATGTGTGTACGGCATTCCCGATCGCAAATCCGGATCTGGCACGATCATGGAGATGCAACGCGTCCGCCATGCTGCGCGATGCGCCATTGCTAGTCCTCGCTCAGCCTGGATTCCTTCACGTCGTCGATGTCGAGGGCGGAGCGCTCACCGCGACGCACGACGTGGGGGAGCCAACGGTTCCCGAGAAAGTTGTACCGTCTAGAGCACGCCATAGCCTTTTACTCCTCGGGCGCGATCGACTTGCGCTCCACGTACAGATCAATTCGCACTCCGTGCTGAGAATGATGAACGGGTTTGGGAAGATCAGAGATGCAGCATGGCTCACCTCGCCTGAGCTTTTCCTCTGCATCTCCTCCATCAACGGCCCTCTCTACTGCGACCACGGCACCACCCGTGCGGTCGAGTCCGTCATCCCCGTCGGGTGGGCGGAGCACATTGCAACGTCCGCCGCGGGCGATGTTGCCGCGTTCGCTGGACCGATCGGCGACGTCGTCACCTTGACCCCCGGGGTGCCCGAGTCCGCGCGGCGATTCACCGCACACATGGGGCCGATCACGGCCTTGGCGCTTTCACCGGACGGCAAGCTGGTTGCCACCGCTGGTACCGACGGCTGGATTCGGGTGTTCGATCGCACGCGACCGACGAACACCACGCCTGAGATTCGCGATCTCGGTCACCGTTTTTTACTCACGCGCCTCTCGGAGGACGGCCGGACCATCGTGGCGGTGAGCGAGCACGGAACGGTGCTGCACCGATCGTCCGCCGATCTCTCCACCACCCTTTCGTGGCGCGTGCCGACGTTCTGGCCGGAAGCGATCGATCTTTCGCGCGATGGTCAGACCTGCGCCGTCGGGTGCCAGAACGGCGACACTTGGATCAGCGCCGACCCGACTCGCTCACCGTGGGTTGTGCGCGGCGACCGATCACTCGTCGCGGGCGTGCAACTGCTCGACGACGGTGATGCACTCATCCTCAGCTTCAGCGGCCTGCTTCGTCGCGTCGACCCTCGCACCGGTGCGATCCGCTGGACCGCGCAGTTGGATCGCTGCGGCAGTTCGATGAACCGAGCCACCCGGCGCCTGTTGGATGGCGAAGATGGCACGATGAACATCCTGCTGGCGGGCAACGTGGATATCGCAGTCACCGTGCGCTTGCGCGACGGTTCCATCGTCGATCGGCTGCAACGCTCGATCCTCGGCGTCGGTGGCGACGTCGTCAGTTGCACCTACCTCACACATCGCCAAGAATGGCTCGTCGCCGACGATTCCAACACGCTGCGTCGTTTCACCCGGCGTGCAGCGGAGGGGTGGACGAAAACCGGTGAGGTCGTCGGCGTCCCCGCCGCGTTCATCGTGCAAAGCCCCGACCCTCGTCGGCTGGCGTGCCTCTCACGGACCGGCATCCTCACGTTTGTGGACCTCGATCGCTTCACGTCGATCGCGGCTCTGTCGACCATCAGCTCAACGGTGACCGGAGCTCAGGTGATCGCCGATGGCACTTTGTTCATCACCGGAATGACAGGCGAGGTTTACATGCTGACCCCGGCGTCCGAGTCCACGATGGTGGACTCGACCGCTGGTGCGGCGGTTGCCTCATCGGGATCCTGACCGCGTCTCGTACCAATTGTGGCGCTCCGTAGCGCCCTCCGGGCGCACACTCGCTCTGGAGAATCCGGCACACTGCGACGCGCTTGAGCGCTGCAGTCAATCACGATCCGTCTTTCCGCGATCGTCATTCCGCCGACATGGTGATCGCTGGCGAGTCGCCGCGCCGCCGCCAGACGCTGTGCCGGCCGCGAGGCTCCATCAGCAACTGCAGGTGCTCGAGATAGTCGTTCAGCTTCTGATCGTCGAAGCGCGCAAGCCAGGACTGATCGGCGCTGCGGTTGATCTGACGGATGCGGTCGATGAGCTCGTGCTTGGTCGGCATGGCCGGTTACCCCGCGAGGTGTGGTGACGGCGGAACGAATCCCGTGACTGCCCGCGGCACCGACGAATCGCGCCCGGGCGTTCGGTGCATTGTCGTCGTGGCGAGGAAGTGCCTTCGGCACAGGTTCGTTTCCACAATGAAAAGAACAGGACGAAAGAATGCATCGACCTGCGACACCCGGCGCGACCGATCGCGCCGCACCAGATCTTGGGGTTGCGTTGCTGGAAGACACCAGAGCGTTCGGCTGCCCGAAATCAGTCGCCGCGCCGGTGCCGCGACATCAGATCGTCGAGCTTCCGCTTCAGGAGACTCACCCGCAGCAGGCTCTTCACCCGCGTCACCAGCTCCAGCTTGTTGACCGGCTTGGTGAGAAAGTCGTCGGTGCCGCACTCAACCGCCCGCTCGTAGTCGCCCACTTCGTGCAGGGCCGTCACCATGATGACCACGATGTCCCGCGTCGCAGGGTTCGACTTGATCTTCTGGCAGACCTCAAATCCCGACATCCGGGGCATCATCACGTCCAGCAGCATCACGTCGGGCTTCTCACGCTCGATGGCGGCGATGGCCTCGATGCCATCGCGGGCACTGCTGAGCTGGCAGGGCAGACTCTCCAGATACGCGTGCATCAGCTCCAGATTCTGGAGGTTGTCGTCGACCAACAGGATCTTGGCGTCGCCCAAGTTCAGATCCCCGAACTCGGTGTCGAGCGGCATCACGGGAGGTTCGGGGGAGGTCGGCTCGGGCATGGCGGTGTGGGAGGGAGCGACGCGCTCGAAGTGACGCACGAACGGGTCTCGGCCATGCTACCACGGCCGTTGAAGGTCACCCCCGTCGAGCCTGCCCTCCGTCCCCATATATTCCCACTCCTATGCCACTCGACCGAAATCAGATTGCCAAGCGTGCCGCCCAGGAACTTCGCGACGGCTACTACGTCAACCTCGGTATCGGCATGCCGACGCTCGTCGCCAATCATGTTCCGAGCGACATGACAGTGTGGCTGCAATCCGAGAACGGACTGCTTGGCATGGGCCGCTTCCCGTACGAGGACGAGATCGACGCCGATCTGATCAACGCCGGTAAGCAAACCGTGACCGGCGTGCCTGGGCATTCGTTCTTCTCCAGCGCCGACAGCTTCGCCATGATTCGCGGCGGACACATCGACCTGGCGATCCTCGGTGCAATGGAGGTTTCAGAGGAAGGCGATATCGCCAACTGGATGATTCCGGGCAAGCTCATCAAAGGCATGGGTGGAGCAATGGACCTGGTGGCCGGCGTGCGCCGCGTCATCGTCACCATGGAGCACGTCAACAAGAAGGGCGAGACGAAGATCATCCCCCACTGCACGCTACCGCTGACGGGACGGCGCTGCATCGACATGATCATCACCGAGCTCTGCGTCCTTGAGATGGACAAGGATCGTCGACGATTCCGATTGACCGAAGTCGCACCGGGCCACACCGTCGACGAAGTGAAGGCGAAGACCGGAGCGGAGATTCTCGTCGCGGCGCACGCCAAGACGATCGCGGTCTGATGCCACGGAGTGTTGCACAAGGTGTTACTGTGATCGCATGCTCTCGTTCATCGCAGCATCGATCGTGGCTTTCGCCGTCACTCCTTCGGCCGAGACCAAGCCGCTCTTCAACGGCAAGGATTTCAGCGGTTGGGTCAACGTCCAGTGCGCTCCGAGCACCTGGACCGTGGGCAAGGATTCCGACGGCACGCCGGTGATCGTGTGCAGCGGACATCCGACCGGCGTGCTGCGCACCGACAGGATGTATGAGAACTTCGTGATGGAGTTCGACTACTCGCACCGCGTCCCCAAGGGCAACGCTGGCTGCTTCGTGTGGAGCGATCCGATCACCGCCCGCGGTCAGCCCTTCACGCGCTCGATCGAAGTGCAGGTGATGGACGGCATCGAAGCGAAGGAAATGATCCAGGGCAAGGAAGAAGTCGTCTACACCTCCGACGGCGATATCTTCTCGATCCACGGGGCGAAGATGACCCCCGATCGACCGCATCCGGCGGGATGGGAACGCTGCTTGCCGAGTGAACGCCGGGCTAAGCCGTCGCCGGATTGGAACCACTACAAGATCACCGGCAACAAGGGCACCATCAAGCTCGAACTGAACGGCAAGGAAGTCTCGGGCGGCTACGACATCTCGCCGCGCAAGGGGTTCCTCTGTTTGGAGAGCGAGGGCAGTGAGACGTGGTTTCGCAATCTCACGATCACCGAATTGCCGCCGGCAGATCCGCCGCTTGCCGCATCGCTGATCGCCAACCCCGACGAAGGTTTCGTTTCCATCTTGAGCGGCGCCGATCTCACCGGCTGGAAGCTGGACGGGGACGCAACCAAGCACTGGACCGTGCAGGATTGGATCCTTTCCTACGACGGCAAGGGAAGCGATCTGTGGACCGAGCGACCGTACACCGACTTCGAGATGATCGCCGACTGGCGCTGGACCGGCAACGATCAAGGCACGCTGCGCCGACCGAAGTTTGGCCCTGACGGCAACGATCTCAAGGACGCAACCGGAGCGGTCGAGACGGTCGAGATCGGCGAGCGCGACAGCGGCATCTTTCTGCGCGGCAACAGCAAGAGTCAAGTGAACATCTGGTGCTGGCCCGCAGGCTCGGGGGAAGTGTGGGGCTATCGCACCGACGCGTCGATGCCGGCGGAGGTCCGCGCCGCGTGTACGCCGAAGAAGGCGATGGATCGCAAGGTCGGCGAGTGGAATCGCTTCCGCATCCGCATGCAGGGCGAGGTTCTCAACGTGTGGCTGAACGGTGAGCAGGTCATCGTCAACGCCCGATTGCCGGGCGTCCCAGCCAGCGGGCCGATTGGACTTCAGACCCACGGCAGCTCGATCGACTTCGGCAACATCTACGTGCGCGAACTGAAGTGAGGGCTGCTCGCGCGTTCGTCACGGCTGCTTGAGCTGCTCTTGGACGTCGATCAGGGCCTGCTGACTCACCTGAATGAAGCCGTGACGTGGTCGGTCCAGATCGAGAATCACCAAGACCACCGAGGTCACGAGTATCGCGAAGATCGTGGCGGGCAGGACATTGCGACGGCCGCCAAGTCCGTGGCTATAGCCAAGCATTCCCATCGAAAGCGTCGAGAAGCCAAACAGGAGCCAGAGGATCACCTCCGGCACGCGATCGCGAAGTACGGCGATCCGGTCCGTGTGAAGATCAATGACGTCGTTGATCGATGCCACAAACAGCGCGTTGATCGCCCCTCGTTTGTCGTCGACGGCGACCGTGACCGCGTGGGCCCAAAGAGCCTTCTGAATTCGGCTCGATTCAGCAAGCAACAGCGTGAATGCAGCCTCGGTGATGGGTCCCGTGCTGGCCGCAAGACGCCTGCTGACGTACGTGAGTAGCAGCGCCCGCACCTCAGAGCGATGCGGCTCCGGCAGCAGTTCCGCCCGCAGCGCCGCGGTACCAATTGCATTCGCCTCGCGCACCACCAAGGCCTTCCGGGTGTCGTAGCGGGTCCCGGCCATTGCGAAGGTGAAGCCCAGAAGGAGACCCAGCAGCGCCAACATCGCCCCTTGCACAATCGAAAGCGATTCGCGAGCCGAGGCCGGCGTTTTCTTGGCACGCAGGATTCCCACGCGGAACCCGACTTCCGCAGCGGCGCAGAGGTAGACGACCAAAATGACGCCAGTCAGCCATGGGCTGGTATCGAACAGTAATTCCATCAGCGCACCCCCAATGACATGAGCGAAGTTTCGGAGTCGAACGCCGCCTTGGCTCGCGAGAGACAGGCCAACGACGGGCCTGAACCAAGGAACGCTACCTCGTAGGATGCCTGCCGCACAAGAGGACCCTCATGGCCGCACCCCCCACCACTCCGCCAACCGTCGTTCCGCCGCTCCGCGAACATCCCGATGCCGGAGCGCTCACGGCTCTGGCGATTCTCAATTACGTCTACGCCGCAATCATCGCCTTGGGCGGTTGCGGCGGAATCGTCTGGATGGTGATCGGCGCATTCACGATGACTGCTGGTGCGACCACCGGCAAGGGCGCGGCGTTCGGTGTCGGCAC
>JBBQCR010000113.1:0-9395 GCA_038318935.1 Phycisphaerales bacterium | reverse complement strand
CCACGCATCGCCCGCAGCCTGTTCGTCTGGACCGTCGCCATCGCCGCCGCCGGAGCGTGGTGGATGTTGCGAGCCGCGTCCGTCGAGACCACCGAGCGCGGTGAGCCGGTGCCGATCTTTGCGGGTGCCGACGCGGTCGATGTCGACGCCATCAGCACCATTCGACTCGCCCGCAGAGATGGCGGTACGTACGTCTTTGAGCGCCGTGATGGACGCTGGGCGCAGACCGAGCCGTTCGTTGTCGATCTCGACGACTTCTCGATGCGGCAGTTCGCGACCGGACTCGCGGCGCTGGCCCGCATTCGCGGCGTCGATGATCTGGCGCAGGCAAAGACGCTGGGCTTCGAACCGCCGGCCGCGACACTGACGCTTGAGTCCGCCGGTACCGATGCGCCGCGACAGTGGACGATCGACTTCGGCAAACGAGGTGTGGCAGGTCGCGTTTTCGTACGGCACGCACAAGCCGTCGATGTCGTCGATGCGACGCTCTTTGAGCGGGCAGTCGAGATGGACCCCAAGGAATGGCGTTCTCGAACGCTGTTTCCGGAGACCTTCGCGACACCGATCCGGTTGCGATGGGTGCTTGCCGACGGCACTGTCGAAGTGGTTCGGCAGGGCGAGCGATGGCAGTTGGTGTCGCCGCTGAAGGCCCGCGCCGATGCGGATCGACTTTCTGAGCTACTCACGGCGATCGGTCGGGCGCGGAGCGACGGGTTCTTGCAGGACCAGCCGAAGGAACTCGGTCCGTTCGGGCTCGATCGGCCGGCCGCGACGCTGATCGTCGATGCTCGTCCCGAAAGTACAACCGATGCGCCGCCGCTTTCGCGATCGCTCTTGATCGGAGCGCCGCTGGGTGTTGGAACATCGGATCGGTACGCGATGATCGAAGGCATCCCGAGCGTCGTGCGCGTATCGAGCGGAACGCAGACGTTGCTGTTCCCGCGCCCCGAATCGCTCATCGATCCGGTTGCCAGTGGAACGAAGCCAGCGGACATCAAGCGGGTGGAGATTCGCGGCAAGGTCGGCACGATCGAGTTGGTGCGCTCGCTCGACCAGTGGACGGCCGCGATCGTACTGGACGGCGCCGCCGGCGCTGCGGTGCCGGCCAACGCGAACAAGGTCAACGCGCTGCTGCAACTGCTGTGCGTCACCCGGGCGACCGAGATGGCCCTCGGTGGCTTCCCGAAGGAACTCGAAGTCGCGACTGTTCTCTTCTTCGGCTTCGACGGCAAGCCGCTTGATGTGGTGCGCATCGCCCGCGATCCAAAGACCGAAAAGTGGGGACTCGAAAATGGCGACGGGGCCATGCGAATCCATCCGCCGACGATCGTGGTTCCGATCGGTGCTGCCGACTTCGGGGTGTGAATGCCGCGAACTTTCCACGCGTCGGCGCGATACGGCCGATCCCCCGTTCGTTCGCTCGTTTGCTCTCGCACCCGTTACGAGACTCCGCATGACCACCACCGCCCGATCCGCGACCGTCGCACCTGCCGCAACCATCGTTCTCGACTCGGCGTGGTCGGACTATCTGCTGTGGCTGACCTTTGCGGTGCCGGGGATGCTGAACCGAGGCAACATCAATGCCATGGCCTACGCCCTGCGGCATCTGCCCAGCGACGCCCCGATGCTGGAGATCGGCTCCTTCTGTGGACTCTCGACGTGCGTGCTCGGCTACCTGCGGGCGAAGCTCGGTGTCACCAATCGCTTCTTCACGTGCGACCGGTGGAGCTTCGAGGGACAGGCGCTGGGCGAGGCGCTCGGCGACTCGCCGACGGTGACCCACGATGTCTATCAGGCGTTCGTGCGCGAGTCCTATCTTCGCAACATCAAGACCTTCTGCAAGGGTGATCTGCCGCTCACGGTCGAAGCGGACTCGGACACCTTCTTCGCGTCCTGGCAAGCGTCGAAGTCAACGCACGATGTCTTCGGTCGCGAGGCTCGTCTCGGCGGACCGCTGAGCTTCTGCTACATCGACGGCAACCACACCTACGACTTCGCGCGTCGCGACTTCGACAACACCGATCGCCATCTCGTGAGCGGGGGCTTCATTCTCTTCGACGACTCCGCCGACGGCAGCACGTGGGAAGTGTGCCGCGTGGTTGCCGAGGTCGTCGCGTCCGGTTCGTATCGCGTGGTCGCCAAAGTGCCGAACTACCTTGTGCAGAAGATCTGAACGGACGAATCAGCTCCAACCGCCAATGACGATCGCCAGATCGTTGCTGTCGACGGCACCGTCGTCGTTGAGATCGCCGAGGCCCGGCCCTTGGCCGAATCGTCCAAGAAGAATGGCGAGATCAAGAGGACCGACGATGCCATCGAGGTCAAGGTCGCCCGGAACCTCGCAGGCGTCGAGGATGCCGTTGCGATTCTCGTCCGGCGCACCGGCGTTGATCTGGGCGCTGTCGTCGACACCGTCTCCGTCGCAATCGGTGAAGGGGTCAAGGAGCCAGAGTTCGCCTTGGAGCGGCGCTGGAAACGTGCGGTACGCGATGATGTCGATCGTCCCGTCCTCGTGCAACGATGCGGCCGAACCGAACTTCCACTGCGCCACGCCGGGCTCGATCGGAGTCTCTTGGATCCAAGCGCCGGAGCTTGCACGAGAGAAGATCTGGATAGCGCCCGACACCAGGCTGAAGGCGACACGGTTGCCAGTGACGGAGATGGATCGGTTCTTGAAGTTTGACCACGCTTGTTGCCCAGCAGTCGGATCCAAGACCGCTTCCAGTTCCCAATCATTCGAGGCGACACATCGATACACAAGGCCGCGAAAGATCGTCCTCGGAGTATTTGTGCCAACGGCGAGGGTCGTGATGAGCCGATCACCGGAAAAGACAAGGTGCGCTCCGAAATCAAGGGATGTCGGCCCCGGGCTTGGAGAGCGCAGCACAGCCTCGTTCAGCACCGAGCCGTCCGCGGCAAGCTCGAGAATCCGAATCCGTCCCGCAACGCTGCGGTCGTCCGCCGGAGTGCGATCGCTGATGGCAAGCCGAAGCGCGGGACCACTCCCCGTCGTATTCGCATCGACCGCGAGGGCCACGCCGTTCTCAGGGCCCGGGTCAGCCAAGACAACCGGCTTGCCCTCCGACCACACGCCAGCGGTGCGATCGAATCGGCGAATCGGGTACGACGTCGTCTGGTCGTTCCAAGATGGACTGCCCACAAAGACATGTGCGTCTGCACGCTCTGCCGACCTCTTCCGGGGCGCCGAGTCCGTACCCGCCACAGCCCAACCAAAGTAGCTCGATGCCTCGGGTTCGGTGAACTCTGCGATCTTTGTCAGTGTCCCATCGTCCTGCACATCGACGAAGCTGACGTGCGGATCGCTCCCTGGCGCGCCGAGCGCAAGCCAGTCGTGTCCGACGACGAGCGATGCCGCGCTGGTGTAGCCACCGCAGCCGACAGGGATCGGCGTAGCGACTCCACCGGGGCCTATCGCGGCGAAGTCGATCCACTGCGGACACCCAGATCCTTCGCCGGGCTCGAACGGGAAGATCGCGACACGTTTCCCTTCGCTTGCGAGATGAGCCGTCAGGAGAAGATCGCCCCCCGAGGAAATGGAGCCAAGATCGATCTCGACGCGTTGCAATGGGCATTCATCGGGGACGCCATCGCTATTGCCGTCGATCACCGTTCCGTCTGTGATCTCGCAGACGTCGTTGAGAAAGTTGTTGTTGCAGTCTTCGCCAGCGCTAGGCGGGCGGCAGGTGAGATCGATCGGGAGGACCAACAGCGACCCATAGAACGGCGCCTGAGCCGCTACTCGCGTCCCGTACCGACAGATCGCTGGGTTCGTCCAGGATTGCGCAGCAAGTTGCCAACCACCGCGCGAGCGGTGGAAGTCTGCGAGCGGTGCGGAGGAGGTTGACCGTTGCGTCGCAACCACGCGATCCTCGCCGACGAGGACGGTCGCGCCGAGTCGAGCGTTCGCGCTCGTTGCCGGTCGGGCCAATATCGCTGAGAACCACACACCTTCCGCACCGCGCTCCGCAAGAACGACACCTCCACTATTGAACGCAGTGAGATCGGCGAACGGAGCGCCTGCGGCAATCATGTTCGGAAGCGCGTCGACCGATGTCCCGAGTTGATCGCCCTCTCCGGGTTGCGGACTCAGCAGCAGCAACTCGAGGGTAAACTCGCCGCGGCCGTTGCGTTCGAAGAGCCACGCTGCTCCGGAGTCGCTTGGTCCTGCGCGATGAGAGCCGATTCCGCCGATCGCCAAGCTGTCGCCACGGAGTGCGAGCGACTCGCCGAAGCGCTCCATTGCCGATGGGATGTCGGAAGTGATCGTCTGTTGAAGCTGCCACGTGGCGCCGTTCCACGCGAAGATCCGTACGAGTCCGGCGACCGGCAGTCCGTTCACGGTCGCGTAGGGGCATCCAACCGCCAGCGTCGTGCCGTCGAGCGCGACCGACCAGCCGAAGAACTCGCCCGGAGTGTTGCCCAGCAGTTCGTGGGTCGTCGTCCACACGCCTCGTTCGTTCTGTTCAAGAATCGTCACCCCGCCGACCGGCTGTCCATTCACCAGTCGCGCCGGCGCGCCGATGGCGACGCGTCCTCCCGATCGTCCGACGCCGTGACCCCAGAGGCTGAAGCTGTCCGGTGAGGGAATCGTGACGATCGTCCACGGTCCGCTCGTTGGCACACCATCAATGATGGAGATGCTGCCGATGAGGAATGGATCGGCCGCGACGACCAAGCCGGTTGCATCACCGGCGATCGCGGAGATCGCGTCAAGGTCTTCCGTGATCCACAAAGTGGACTTGATGTAGGGCAGGTCGTCCGCCGCAAGCCGTTGGCTGCTGAACATCGCGGCGACCGAGGCGACGATGGTCGCAATGAGTGAAGAGTGATGCAATCGCGTGGTCTCCAACGGCTGATTTCGTTGCCGAATTGGGTACGGTCGGCTGGGCTCTCAATCGCCAAACTGTTGTACGGACCGCTGTCGCTGATCCCGCACGAAATCTTCCGAATGCAGAAAAATCGCTCGAGCGCGACGTCGACGCTCACGTGGATTCAACGCTGGTATCGACGCTCGCTGCCCGGTACTGCAGCACCACATCCTCGCCGCGCCTGCGATGGGTGACGAGCGTGAACCGTCGGGCATCGGCCACGAGTTCCGGGGCGTCGCCACGCACCGGACGCCGTGCATCCTGATCGCCGAGGATGATCGGTGCCACGAAGACCCACGCTTCGTTGACCAGTTCCTCGCGCATCAAGTCACCGACGAGACCTCCGCCAGCTTCGACGAAAACCGTAGCGACTCCTCGCTCGCGGACGAGCGTCTCCAGCAACGGTCGGATCTCGCCTCGCGAGCCGAGCGACGCGATCTCGATGCCGCGCTCCCGCAGTCCGTTGGCTGGACCGCTGTGGCAACGTTCGGGCAAGCACGCGACGAGCGTCGGTGCATCGGCGATCTTGAAGAGGGCGAGTTCGTTCGGTGAACCAAGTTCGGGATCGATCAGCACTCGCAGCGCGGTACGACGGACTCGGACACCTCGGGCGGTCAGCCGCGGATCGTCCGCAAGCGCCGATCCCATGCCGGTCATGATGACATCGACGCGGCCTCGTTCGCGGTGCACCAGGCGGCGGCTGCGATCGCCGGAGATCCACTTGCTGTCGCCACCGCGGGTCGCGATAGCTCCGTCGATCGACTGGGCCCACTTTGCCATGACCCACGGCAAGCCGGTCGCCACGCGATGCAGGAACGGAGCGTTGAGGAGATCGCACGTCTCGCAGCGAAGCTGTTCGACGGCGATGCCCGCGTTGGTGAGTCTCTGCCGACCACCGCGGGCGACCGGATTCGGATCGTGTTGCGCGAACACCACACGACGAACGCCAGCGTCGATCATCGCCTGCGAACAGGGCGGGGTGCGACCATGGTGATCGCAGGGCTCAAGTGTCACGTACGCCGTCGTGCCACGAGCGCGCGGGCCAGCGCGGCGCAAGGCCATCGCTTCCGCGTGCTCTTCGCCGCACACGCGATGAAATCCTTCGGCAACAACTGCTCCCGTGTCGTCCACCAGCAGGCAGCCGACAAGTGGATTCGGTTCACCGCCTCCGTGTCCGCGCACCGCGATCCGCGCGGCTCGTCGCAACATCATGCGATCACGCGGCGCATCGACGAAGTGGCTCACAACGACACCACCGTCGGTTCCTCGTCGTGCGCGGATTCAGCGACGGGAGAAGCCGGTCGGACGATCGACGCTGGCTTCTTCACGAAGGTGAGGCTTGCCACCAGAAGGTCATCGTCGATGGCGCCGCCCGTGAAACCCTCGACAAGCGACAGCAGGAAGTCCGGCCACTTCGGCGGCGGAGGCTGCCGCTTCATCGCGTCGCGCAGGCGGCCGAGTCCCCACTTCTTGCCCTTGCGATCGCGGGCTTCGAACATCCCGTCGGTGTAGGCAATCACCGTGTCGCCTGGTTCGAGGGTCGTGGTGACGTCGTCGACGCCGAAGTCCTGGGGTTGCAGGGCACCAAGGATCGGGGCCGTGCTTTCCATCTCACGCACCGCGCCACCGCGACTACGAATGAGGATCGGCGGGTGTCCGCCGTTGGCGTAGATGATCGAGCCGTCGCGCGGGTTGATGCGCACCATGGCGGCGGTCGCGAAGATCTTGTGCGGGGCCATCGTCAGCAGCACATAGCGATTGAGGAGCGACAACACGCTGCCCGGTCGCAGATACGGATGTTCGTACCGCAAGCGCTCGAGCTCGCCGTACAGGCGATTGACAGTCATCGCACTCACCAGTCCGTGGCCGGTGACGTCGAGGATCGTGAGATGAACGATGCCGTGGTGGTCGGTCCAGACGTGCACGAAATCGCCGCCGATCTCCTGCGCGGGGCGATAGCGGTACTCGAACCGGAAGACTCCATCGTCGCTTGCCTGCGGAAAGAGACTCTCGTGGATGGTCCGCGCCTGTTGCAGTTCGCGACGCATCGACACGAAGAAGCGCCGCGAGGCTTCGCGCCGAAACTGACGGCGATGCCGCGTCAACCGGTAGTGGGCGATCAGCGTGCCGGGGACGAGTATGAGCGGTGCGAGTGCGATGGAGAGTGCGGCCATACCCCAGGTGCCGAGCAGAACGCCACGGGTTGCGGTGAAGACCGCCCAACCGAGAAGGAGCGGCACGATCGGTCGAAGCGACTCGCGCGGGGTCCAGGGCAGAAACAGCGACGCCACCGCGTGCCAGAAGAAGATCGAAAAGAGCGGCGGAATCGGCGGGCTACGGAACCACACCATCATCACCAACTGAACGACGAAGGTGGTCGCGCCGAGGGCCAGGATCATCTGCGTCGCGGCCTTGACCGCCTGGTCGCGGCTGTCGATCTTCGGGCGAACGAACAGATAGAAGTGCAGGGCGATGATCAGGACGCTCGCCGACATGAGCACCGTGAGCGACTGACCCATCAGATGCGTCTGATGAGCCTGAGCCCCGGCGACGTCGGTCAGGAACGAGACGACGCGCACCGTCGATTCGATCGCCACCCATGCGACGAAGGCGACGCACAGCCAGCCGAAGCGGCGGCGGAACCACTGCTCCAACTCGATCTCGTACTCGCTCTGCGAGGTCGGCGTCTCGTCGGTGAATTCGATCGTTTCGGTCATCGACACGAGCATCCTAAGTCAAAAAGCGCCGCGGCCCCCCGAGACGGTCTCGGCGGGGCGCGCTGATTGACATGAACCCAGGAACCGGATGAATCAGATGATTCACGCTCAGGCCTTGAGGACCTCGTCCTTGAGGCGGTCCGGCATCAGGCGGTACTCGCAGGGTTCCATGGTCGAGGTTGCTCGGCCCTGGGTCATGGAGCGGAGCGAAGTTGTATAGCCGAAGAGTTCCGAGAGCGGGACTTCGGCGGTGATGAGACGCACCACGCCGCGAACTTCGCTGTCGACGATGTGTCCACGACGACTGGCGATGTCGCCCGAGACGTTGCCGAAGAACTCGTCCGGCGTGGTCACGACGAGCTTCATGATGGGCTCGAGCAGACCGACGCCGGCCTTGTGGCAGGCTTCACGGAAGGCAAGGGCACCGGCTTGTTCGAACGCGATCTGGCTGGAGTCGACGTCGTGGTACGAACCGAACACCAACTCGACCTTGACGTTGATCACTGGATAGCCGCCGAGCACACCGGAGAGGGCGGCCTGACGGATGCCGTACTCGACGCTCGGGATGAACTCGCGGGGAATCGTTCCGCCGGTGATCCCGTCGACGAAGACCACGCCGTTCTCCATCTTCAGTTCCTGTTCCTCGGCCTGTTCCTTGGTGATCGAGCTGATGTTGACCACCGCGTCACCGAACTGACCGCGACCACCGCTCTGCTTCTTGAAGAGGCCGCGGACCTTGTTGGCGGTGCCGGTGATGGTCTCGCGGTAGCTGACGCGCGGGCGACCGACGTTGACGCCGATCTTCATGTCGCGCTTGAGCTTGTTGGCAATGATTTCCAGGTGCAACTCACCCATGCCCGCGATGATGGTCTCGCCGGTTTCCTCGTTGAAGCTCGAACGGAACGACGGATCCTCGCGACGGATGGTCTGAAGCGCTTCGCTCAGCTTCTTCTTGTCGTCGCCCGTGATCGGTTCGATCGACATCGAGATGACGGGCTCCGGGAACTCCATGCGCTCGAGCACGATCTGGTGATCCGGATCGCAGAGCGTGTCGCCCGTATAAGAACTCTTCAATCCAACGATGGTGACGATGTTGCCGGCGCCGACGGAGTCGAGGGCCTCACGCTCGCGAGCGTGCATCTCGTAGATGCGGCTGACGTTTTCCTTCTTGCCGTTGACCGGATTGATGACGCGTGAGCCCTTGTCGAGACGACCCGAGTAGATGCGGATGTAGGTGAGGTCGCCGTGGATGTCGCTGACCACCTTGAACACCAGCGCCGAGAACGGGGCATCGTCGGTGTGGGGGCGGGTCATCGGAATGTGCTTGTCGTTGGGATCCGAGCCCTTCATGTCCGGGCGCTCGGTCGGATTCGGCAGGAAGTCGATGACCCCGTCGAGAACGCTCTGCACACCGATGTACTTGAGGGCGGAGCCGCAAAAGACCGGGAAGCACTTCTGGCTGATCGTTCCCTTGCGAAGCGCGGCCCGAAGCTCGTCGGCGGTGATCGTCTTCTCGTCGGTGATGAACTTCTCGGTGAGGGCGTCATCGAGCTCGGCGGTCTTCTCGACCAGATCATGGCGCCAGATCTCGGCCATGTCCTGCAGGTCGGCGGGAATGTCGCGTTCCTCGATCTTCGCACCGAGCTCGCTCTTGTCGAAGTAGAAGGCCCGCATCGTCAGGAGGTCGATGATTCCCTTGAACTGGTCGCCCTTGCCGATCGGCACCTGCACGGCGATCGCGTTCGCGCCGAGGCGCGTGCGGATCGAGCCGAAGCTGAAGTCAAAGTCA
>JBBQCR010000112.1:0-9480 GCA_038318935.1 Phycisphaerales bacterium | reverse complement strand
CATAGTGGTGGACGACGGATCCGATGACGGAACCGGAGAGTGGGCGGCAACGTGGTGCGCGGCTGCGCCGCTACGTTGGTTGATCCGATTCGAGCGGAATCGGGGGAAAGGCGCCGCACTGGTTGCGGGACTCGCTCACGCTCGAACGCTTGGCTACGACGTCGCGCTCTCCGTCGACTCGGATGGACAACACCGGATCGAGGACGCGCTTCGTCTCGCGGAACTCGCGAGGCCTGACTGCCTCATGCTTGGTGCCCGCGATGATCGCTTACGCGAGTACCCTGCGCGGAGTCTGTTTGGGCGTCGCCTCTGGTCGCTCGGCGTCCGCTCACTCACGGGTCTCGGTGTAGGCGATCCGGTCTGTGGGCTACGGTGCTATCCGCTCGCGGCCATCGCGCAGATCGATTGTCGCGCGGGACGTTATGCGTGGGAGGAGGAGCTTCTGGTCCGCGCCGCATGGAGTGGCGTGACTATTGACGAAGTGCCGATCACCGCGGTCTACCTACCAGCGGGGGAACGCGTCAGCCACTTCGGACTGCTCGACTGGACCGAATCATTCCGCGTCTACTTGGCGCTTGCGTTCTCTCGAATCCTGCTGCGCGTGCGGTCGAGCGTTCCCAATGGGCCGCTCCTTCGGCGCGAGCGTTCGTGGCGCCGGATTCTCGGCATGTCGGTTCTCGTGGGAGGAGCGATCTCGCTCGCGCTGCCGCTCGCGATCGCCCTTCCGCTGGCAACGTGGACTGCATGGCGACTGCACGCAGGCTGGCCGATCGCCGCCGCGACAGCGGTAGGGGCAGCGTGGTTCGCGACGCATATGCCGGCCTTGGCAACGCTGGCGGTGGTCGCAGGGTTCGCGCTGCTGGTCACACAGGCGGCGCGATGCCTCTGTAACAACTGAATACACCGAGTTCAAGTAGGTGACGCGTGCCGACGAACCCACTTCGACCGAGCGCTTCCTCAATGCGCTCGGGACGAGCGGCCACTTCGACGGTCTCGGCCCAGTAGCGCATCATGGGGAATGTGCGTGGTCGGCCGCTGGCAATGACACCAAGGCTGGGAACCATCCAGCGCATCGCCACGTCGAAGGCGTATCGGTGCAGAAGCCGCTCGGGGCGCGTGACCTCGAGGATCATGATGCGGCCGCCCGGTCGGAGCACGCGCCGCGCCTCGTGAAACGCGAGCAGAAGATCGTCGACGTGCCGTAGCATGTAGCTCATCGAGACCACGTCGAAAGACGCATCAGGGAAGGGAAGCTTCTCCGCCCGGCCCTCGACTGTCTCTCGCAATCCTCGTCGTCGAGCGACTTCTCGCATGCCAGCGCTTGGATCGAGCGAGACGACGCGACCCGTGGGGCCGACGATTTCGGCTGCGATCGCGGCGCAGAGTCCCGTGCCGCTGCCGACATCAAGATGTGCTGACCCAGCCATCAAGCCGCTTCGGAGCAACATCCGACGTCGATACCAGCGACCGCTCCGCATGAATGCAACGCCACTGGAGTTGTCGTAGCCGTAGGCAGTCTTATCGAACAACGCGTCGGTGAATGTCTCGCGGCGAGCGCGGCTCTCAAGTCCCTTTGGTCGTCTGGTCACCGGCGGCATCGTCATCGGCTGCTGTTCGCGCAGGAGCTTGCCGCTTGAGGTGCATGGAAGCGTCTCGACGACATCGATGACACGTGGGATGGCGTGCGCTGGAACAAGCGACGCCAGGTGCCGGCGAACATCATCAAACGATGGAGGAGGAAGCCCACGGCCCAGCTCGATGGTCGCACCGACGCGGCGGAGCGTTCTCCCGGCCTCGATGGGGCGTACGAGCGCCCGGCGGATGGCGGGATGCGTCTCGAGCGCCTGCTCAACTTCGATCGGATTGACCTTAAGACCACCGACATCAAAGACGAGCTTGACGCGGCCGGCGATCGCGTAGCGACCGTTCGCATCGATGCGCCCGAGATCGCCAGTATGGAAGAACCCATCGACGGTGCCTGTGATCTTCACGCCGTTGCTCTCGCCGTTGCTACTCAAGATCGCTTCGAGCATGCCCGGACTTCGCACGAGGATCTCACCGAGGTTACCTCCATCGTCGTGGGACGCATCCGACTTCGGCGCCATCGGCGAAAGAACGATTTCGACCCCGCGTACCGGACGACCGCCGTCTCCACGATCGAGCCAGATCGTGCCAAGCTCCGTCGCGCCATAGAGGTCGACGACTCCGATGCCAAACGCGCGTTCGACGCGAGCTCGAACCGAAGGCGGCAGCGGTGAACCGGCGAGCACCGCGCATCGGATCTTGGGCGGCGCGAGCATTCCCGCGGCCAGCACTTCGGCGGTGAATGGAACGAGCGGTAGCGATGTCGCGCCGTCCGCGAGTGCGCCATTCGCTGCGTCGAGCGAGAACGCACCGAGCGCACGTACACACGAACCGACGAGGAGTGGCGCGAGGAACGCATGTTCGAACCCGTAGGCATGGGACATCGGAAGGAACGACGCCACGATGTCGCTCCGCACCGCGAGTTCCTCCTCAACGAGGGTTGAAGCGATCGCGTCAATCGCCTCCGAAGAGCGGAGCACAAACCGGGAATACCCCGTGGTTCCCGAGGAAAGGAGAACAACGCCGCGAGCCTCTCGATGTCCTGCAGATCGAGAGGGCTCTCGACCTGCGTCCGTGAGGGCCGCTCCGTCAAGAATCATCGCTCCACGCAGTTCGCGAGCGAGCCGTGCCAAGATCATGCCTGGAACAGGCGAAGGCAAGAGACTAGGGATTCGGCCAGCGCTAGCGACACCGAGTACCGCGCACCAAAAAGCAGAGCCTGATGGCAGCGATACCCCAACGTACGTGCCAGGCTCCGACCGCTGTTCCACAAAGGAGCGCACGCGGCCGGCGCGTTCAGCGATCGATATCCACGGAATGACGGTTCCGTCCGGATCAACAACCGCAGCAGCGTGTGGGCGCTCGGCTGCGTGGCGATCGAGCGCATCGAGCAGTGATCTCATGACGAAATCTCTAGGCTCGGGTCACTGCTCAGCTTGGGTTCCGCGAGCTCAATTCGAAACGGTCGCACGCGAGGCGCTATCGGTCTCCGGCGCTGGAGCGCGCACAGGCCGCGGAGTACTTGGCACCGGAGTCCAACGCCAAACGGAATGCGGTCGATCTCTCCAGCAAGCAGCGTCACGAACGCCCGTTCCAACTGCGTGGTCCGCTTCGGCGAGAAGAGCAGGTCGCGAAACCCAGGATCGTAGAAACCCTCGACGAGTTGGAACGCGCGATCGGTGATGCGCTTGGTCCACGCATGATGACGCGCTCGCTCCGTCGCTGGACTTGCGCCCTTCGACATTCGGATCACGCCCGCTGCCGCCTGTTCGGCTCCCAGCAGCCCGAGCGTCAATCCCGTTGACCAGACAGGATCAAGGAAAGCCGCTGCGTCACCGATGAGAAAATGACCCGGACCGGCGAAGGGATCGCAGCGATACGTAAAGTCAGCGATGACGCGATTGCTCGTTGGGCCGATAGCGTGAGCCATGCGCTCGCGGAGGACCGGTGTCCGCGCGACCGCCCAACGCAGTCGTTCGTCCGGGGGAACGTCGAGCCTGCGATGAAGTTCCTCGCGTGCGACGAATCCGACACTTGTGCGAACCGCATCGAGCGGAATCATCCAGAACCAGCCTTCGTCCGCGATGGCGAGAGCGAAACAGTTTTCACCTCGCCCTGTTGGTCGAATCACCCCTTCGAAGTGCTCGAAGTACGCGACGTTTCGCAGGAACGAATGGAAGCGGCGACGTCCTGACTCGCGACCTACGGATGTCGCTTGGCCGCTGGCGTCAATCATCCAGCGGGCTCGGACCGGGCCCTGCTCGGAGTCAATCACCACGTCGCCATCTTCGAGACGCCGAATGGCGTTCATCGCGCAAGAGGTCCGCACTTCAACGCCTGCTTCGCGTGCGGTGTTCATCATCATGGCATCGAGGTGCACGCGGGCCATATTGAACGTTTCTTTGTCGCCGTCGCCGAAGATGTCACGAAAGTAGAAGTATTGCGGGCCGTAGCGGCCATCACCGAGCGAAATCTCTACCCCGACTTTGCGGGCGTGTGGCAGCGTGAGACACTTGTCGAGGACACCGAGTCTTCGGAGCGCGCGTTTGGTTCGCGGCAGAAAACTCTCGCCAATGCGGAATCGCGGAAACTCGCTACGGTCGATCGCAAGGACGTCCAGCCCCGCGCGAGCCATCTCTATGGCGGCTGCGCTGCCCGCGGGTCCTGCGCCGACGACGAGGCAGTCGTAGATGCGATCAAGCGACATCGCAGACTCCCTCAATCTCCACGAGCAGTTCTCGTCGGCAGACTGAGGCATGGAGGACCCGCTCGATCGATGATCCGAACGTGACTCGCGCGAGCTCACGCACGCGGTCAAGCATGTCGGCATCGCGCACATACATCTGCAGTGAGCGCCACGGACCGATCGCCTCTCCGGCCTCGGCAAGCGAGTCGAGGTTGCGGACCGACTCGGCAAACTGCAGCGCCAACGAGGCGGTGTGGGAGGAGTCCTCTCCTACAACCGACGCGGTCCCCGAAGCGATCAGCATCCCCGAAGTGCGCACCGCCCGCGTAAAGGTGGGCGGCACCGGACCGTGACGATTCGAGTATCGCCACGCAGGTCGCTGTCTCGGATTCTCAAGCACCGTGCAAGGACCGTCGATCCAAAGGGCGTGCAATACCAACCGGCTGCCAGCATGGCCGACGCAGGTACTAGCGGGAATAAAGGGCATCGCGGCCCCGGATTGTCGAAATGCGCTGGCCCTTCCGGCATTAAATCGCATGTATCGGCTCAGCGACCCACTATCACGGTCGGTTGGCCTCGGCAGGAACGCCCACATGCGGCAGGGTGGCCCCGGCAGGCGAGCGAGGACTTCGACGAATCCTTGATGAGTTGCTTCTGTGAGGTGCTCGCATTCGAGTTCACTCGCCTCAATCGAATGAGACGAGACCCGATGCGTGCCAACGTCCAACTCGCGCAGCCACGATGGAAGGTCGAGCGCAGGGGATGCACTAGCGACCCAGTTGGGGATCGTCACCGGCTGCAGATCCGATCGATCTGAGGTACCCACGAATCGCGACGATGGCGGTAGCATCCGATCGCATGCTATCAAACGTCCGTAGGTGAAGGACTTCTGCGAAGCAGCATCGCCCAGGCAGCACCATGCGGATCGCTGCTGATTGACCAGCGAGCATCGTCAGTGATATCCGGCTCACCGATGAGTCCGGCTGCGAGTGCTGACGCTGCACCCATCTCGGCAAGGGAAACGAGTTGGCAACCGGAGATCGACTCAGCGACGGGTCGGTCGAGCGGTGAGTCAGTGGAAACGGTCGGGCAATCACCCGTGCGCGCAGCCGCGATCGACGAAAGAACGAGACCGAGCGCAGCACGCGGATCAAGCGATGCTGATCGTCCGATCACGCGGTCGATCGTTAGCATCGGTTGACGCCCACCTGTCGCGGGCGATTCAAGAAGCCACGCCACCGCCCCGGAGCGAAGTGGCACATCGGCATCTGCGCATCGGCTCAGCACTCGGCGCACGATGTGGTGTGACTCCTCGGCCGCGACGACGATCGCGCGCGGCCACTCGCCACTCGCGATCCGCACCGACGCAAGCGAAACAGCTTCGGCGGCGGCAGTCCGACGTCCGATGACGCTGATCGTCGCGGCCTCGATGCCGAACGCGAGCGAGCACTGCGCACTTCCAATGTTCGGTACGCTCTCGGCGAAGAGAAGGGGATTCGCGAGATCGATGCCTGATCGGACAAGATCTCGATAGTAGCGCTCGGTGAAATCGGCTGCGCCACACCAGTTGGCGGCGATCAGTGGCGTCTCGCGCAGGTCGCTCGCATCGAGCTGCGCCGTGTCAATCAGATCACGAACGGCAGCGATCATGAGTCGTGGCAAGAGCGCGAGTCGACGGGACTTCGCGCGGTCGAGCAGCGGCACCAACGTCTCCTCGGAGAACTCACCCCACGGATCGCGCGATCGAGAACGAGCGATGAGCGACGCCAACCCGCGTCCAGCCGGCGACACCACACCAACAGCGGTGATCGTGACGGGAGAGAACTTGCGCCAAGGGCGAGCCGCAAATCCGTGTGCGGGCTCGCCGCTTCGGATCCGGATCGCCGCATTGGCGCCGCCGAAGCCCGCAGAGAGTGCGACAATCTCGCGCGGTGCGGCATCTCGCGGTGGACCTTCGACAAGATCCAACTCCGGGAATGCCGTCCGATCCCGTCCGCGTCCAGCGGACGACGGCAGAAATCCGCGGGCAGCACAGCCGATGACCGCGACGGTTTCGAGTAGTCCGGCGGCACCGAGCGGGTGGCCGAAGCGGCTCTTCAGTGCGACGACGGGAATCCTTCGCAAGTCAGAACCGAACGTCGCCTTGTAGGCCTCGTACTCTGCGGCATCGTTTCCCGAGGTTCCTGTCGCATGAGCAACGACTACCTCGGGCATCGATCGGCCCTCGCAGACCGCAGCGAGCGCTCGTGCAGCGCCAGCGCCAGCCGGGTGGGGCTGAGTCAGATGGTGGGCGTCGCTCGTCTCAGCGCTCGCAGTGATGACTCCGTGGATGCGCGCTCGTTCGGCGGTGTCAAGGTCGTCGACCCGCCGCAGCAGCATCAGCACCGCCCCTTCTCCGAGTTTCATTCCCTCCCGGTCCGTTGCGAATGGGCTCAGTGGCCCGATCGAAACGAGCTGAAGTGCGGAGAATCCGCCGTACGCGAACTCGGAAATCGGGTCGTAGCCACCGGCGATGATCGCGTCGACCTCTCCCGCAAGCAGCAAGGCGCAGGCGTGTGAAACCGCGGAGAGAGCCGAAGCGCACGCGCAGGACACGTTGATCGTCGGACCTGCGATGCCGCTAGACCGGATCGCGTGCGCGAGCACTGACGAGGCGCAGGTTCGCGCGTATGCGGTGTTCGAATCCTCCTCACGACCGGACTCTTCAGCCCGCATCCCGACGCCACAGTGACGCATGCCTGCCAGCGTGGTGCCGACCACTGCTCCCCACCGATGGGGAGCGCGAGCGATCGCCGCGCGGTCGTCGTCGGTGAGGAGATCCGCGAGTACGCGAGCGAGGAGATGCTCCGCGCGCCGCGGACCGACCTGCCTTTGGGGCGGAACGGACAGTGGAACTTCACCTGCGTCGGCGACGACCCTGGGTGTCTGTTCGAGATCGACTGGCACACGAGTGCCTACCGCGCAGGCTTGCAGCTTCTCGACCGTCGCATCAAGCGTCATGCCGAGAGCGGAACAAAGCGCGATGCGGGTGATTGCGACAGCGCTCAACGGAACGGACTCCTTCGGCCAGCGGCGGACGCCACGACCAGCATGACGACGGTGAACCCCAGCAGCAGCGCGACGGAACCCAGCCACGGCTTTCCGTCCAGCGCGGCACCGCACGCCCGGATCGACCATCCGGTGAACATCCATTGCGATGGCCACGCGAGAGATCGAGGAAGCATCTCGACGGGAATCATGCTGCCTCCCAATCCAGCGAATGCCAAGGTCACAACCGGCGCGACCGCAGCAAACCTAGCCCGCGTTGCGCAACATTCCGTGAGGGCGACGACGAAGGATGCGCACGCTACCGCAGAGGCGAGCGATGCCGCGACGAGCCCGAGCGGCGATATCGGAGTGACGCCGAACACAAGAATAGCAAACGCAAGCGTCATACCCATCTGGACGGCCGCAATCGTGGCCATCGCGATGACTCTGGCGAACGTGCGGCGCGACCGCGAGATCCCAAGCGAGCGCAGTCGCTCCGCCAACCCGGTCTCGTCGTCACCCATTCCGCGGCCAGCGAGTGACGACAGCGCGAACAGAATGAACATGACGGGAATGGCCGCGGCGTTGCGACGCAACAACCGCCCCTCGACCGTGCTGTCCGTGACCATGACGCACGGGTTGTCGGCCGCAAACGCGTCCGCCGAGGCCGCGGCTACGAGTTGGCGCAGTGCATCACCGATCCCCGGCAATGGGGCGAGTGACTCGATGTTTACCGCGGGCGAGTGCGCATCGAACGCATCATCGATCGTGATGACACCATCGCGTTCAGTGCTGCGATCAGCGCGCCGCACGTCGAGCCGCCCACCGCTTCGCGCGACCAGTGCCGCAACGAGCGGCTCCGAGGCGCCGCTTTGGGGTGAGACGATCGCAATTCTGAAGCGCATGCCTTCAGGGGCATCAAGGTGGCGGTAGAACAACCCAAGCAGCGAAAAGAACGTCAGTGGCGCGACGAATGCCAAGGCGACGACAGCACGATCCCTCCCGAACGCCCTGAGGAGGGTAAGCGCACTGACAATCATGACCCTCATGGCATTCGCCTTTCCTTCGACGAATCACGCAGATCCGCGAGGGCCATCCACTGATCCGGATATGCGCGGATCGCCCTCTCGATTGCCGCGACCAACGACCGTTGTGCCGGGTGGTTGGCCACGTCTTGCGCAACCAGACGTTCGGGCTCGGTCGCGATGAAGGGGTCGGCCCAGACTCGAAGTCCACGCGACGTTCGTGCGCAGAACGTAGGCACGATCGGCGATCCATGCGATGTCGCAAGCCGAAGAGGTCCCGCGGGAAGCGACGCGTCGGTGAGTCCTAGGAACGGCGTGCGCACACCGCGCTGCCCGGGCATCGTGCGATCGGCGTGGATGACGACGGCTTCGTTGGCACGAAGCGCGTCGAGCAACGCCATCCATGCTCCGAGTCCGTCTGAAATCCGGTGCTCAATGACGCCCAATCGTCGGCGCAGCTCACTGCGAGCTCGCTCGAAGCGTGGCATCGGATCGGGCTGGAAAAGGACATGCACACGAGGTTCGAGTACGCGCAGTGTGGCCAGTGCGGGCTCGAATGCCCCCATGTGTATACCAGCGATGACAACCCCGCGTCCGAGCGAGCGGGCCGCGAGGTAATCGTTCGTTCCGTCGATCGTCGTGACGCCGGCCCGAAGTTCGTCAGGACTCGCAGCGCGCGACGCGAAGACCTCGGCGATCGATCGCTGCATCGAGCCGAGCATGCGGTAGGCACATCGCACTTTCGCCGCTCGAGACGCCGCCGGACCGAGCGCGAGTCCGGCATTGAAGACCAGATTGCGGCGCCATTCCGCAGCGAACGCGAAGGTCCCTGCTTGGGCGGCCTGACACGCGATCGCCCGCAGTCGAGGACACTCCTCAAGCAGCCTGTAGTAGACCTCGTCAAACGCGAGGCGCCGAGCTCCTGCGGCGGCGTGCGGTCCTGCTGCAGCGGCGTGGTTGGGCGGGTTCATGACGCCTTCGTCCCGTCCGTCGCTTCCAAGTGTTCGGAAAGACTGGTTGTCAATCGACGGAGGAACTGTTGGTGCGTCTCATTGGGATCCGCGGCGATCGGCGCGCGAAATCGCACTGTGACGCGATTCCGAAGTCGGGGAAGCCAACGTGCTTTCGGCAGCGCGTGAAGTGTGCCGTCCATTCGCG
>JBBQCR010000111.1:0-9569 GCA_038318935.1 Phycisphaerales bacterium | reverse complement strand
AAGGAGTCTTCGGCGGCCCCGAGCGTCGCCGATCGCCGGCTCTTGTTTCCAGCGAGAGCGACTCGCCCGGTCGCCGGCGGCGTTGTGCTCAGTCGGTTCAGTCGCTCGATGCGTCGCACGTTGTCGATGAGCAGCGGAAGCTTGTCCAACTCACCTGGACCACAGAGGAGATCGACCTGCGGGAACCGTCGCAGCATGTCGACGCCGTCCCGCTCCGCCATGCAGCCCAGCACGCCAAGGATGACCTGTTCGCCCGCGGCCTTTCGCTTCCCCACGATGCCGATCCGGCTGTAGGCCTTGTTCTCGGCCCGCTCGCGGACGCTGCAGGTGTTGTAGAGGACGACTTCCGCCTCGTCGGCGACGTCGGTGAATCGGTAACCGAGCGATCGCAGGTGGCCGCGGACGAGCTCGCTGTCGAGCTCGTTCATCTGGCAGCCAAAGGTCTCGAGGTACACCTTCATGGAGAGACGGCGGAGAGAGGCATCCAACCCACGAACGCTGCGGAGGCAGAGGACCGGCGAGTGTAGCGGAGGGACCGTCCGAATGAACCCGCGGTTTGCGACGCGATCGTCGCGGGCTCCATGCGAGGGCGGTAGCATCTCTCAGCGATGGACTTCACGATCGGCGAGATCCTCTTCATCCTCGGCATCGCGGCCGCGCTGGCCGCGGCCGTTGGCGGGTACATGGTCTACACCCGTCGAAAGGGACTGATGTGATGGGAACGGACGGGGCCCGCGCCGAAGACCACACTCCGCCGGGCGGAGCCGGCGAGCCAGACTCGGACTATTCACGCCCCAATTTCTCCAACGCCGACGCGGCGCAGACCGATTCCTTGTCCATGCGCGCCGGTCATGGAATCTTTCTCATCGCGTTGGTGCTGCTCGTCTTTGGCGTGGTCATGGTGAACTCGGCCGGCTTGACCGTCCGACCCGATCCCGGGTTGGTCACCAGCGGGTCGATGAGCGAGGCTGCGTTTGAGGCGATGAACGCCAAGTACCGGCCGATCTCGGTCGAGAACGTGCTCTTCGGACGCACGACGATTCTCGCCGGCCTCGCGTTGCTGGCGATGTTCGTCGGCAGCCGAGTGCCCGTGGAAAGGCTCTACGGACTTCGTGGGATCCTCTCGCCGGTGCCGTGGTTGCTCTTGGGCATGGTGGTCCTGTTGCTGCTTGTGCACGTTCCGGGCATTGGTCGGGCGGCCAACAACTCTTCCCGGTGGATCGGTTCGCCGCAGTACGGATTCCAGCCGAGCGAATTCGCGAAGTGGGGGATGATCTTCGTCATCGCTTGGCACTGCTGCCGCCGCGCCGGCGTGATGAAGAGCTTCCTGCACGGCTTCGTGCCGCCGATGCTGGTGATCTCCGTGGTCTGCGCCCTCATCGCGGTCGAAGATCTCGGCACCGCGGCGCTCCTCTTCACCGTATGTCTTCTCGTCCTGGTCGCCGGTGGTGTGCGCTGGTGGCACGCGGCGATGCTCCTTCCGCTTGGCGTTCTCGCCGCGTGGGGCGCGATCCTCGCAAGCCCCTACCGACTCAACCGGCTTCTCGCGTGGCGCAATCCCTTCGAGGATCCGCAAGGCATCGGCTACCACATCATCCAGTCGATGTCGGCGATCTCCGGAGGCGGACTCGTCGGCCGCGGGCTCGGCAACAGCATGCAGAAGTTCGGATACCTCCCCGAGGACACCACCGACTTCATCTACGCCATCGTCTGCGAGGAACTCGGAGTCGTCGGTGCGCTGTCGGTGTTGGTGCTCTACGCAGGGCTGATCTTCCTCGGCATCCGCATCATCAATCGCACGCGGACGATGCCCGACGGAACCGTTCAGCCGATGGTGCCGCTCTTCTCGCAGCTCTTCGGATTGGGCATCCTGCTGACGATCGGCATTCAGGCGCTGATCAACATCACGGTGGTGACCGGCCTCGCGCCGACGAAGGGGATCGCCTTGCCGCTCCTCTCCAGCGGCGGATCGGGATGGGTGTTGACCGCGTTCTCGCTCGGACTTCTGCTGGCCATCGAACGTCGCTCTTATCGTGAGGAATCGGGGCTCGTGGAAGCACCTCCGATGGACCGGAAAGCGCCGCTGCTTCTTCCCGCGACATCGTGAGCGTTGCGGCTCGCGCCGGACATCATGGGTACGGTGGCGAGCGAGCAATCTGGGCGCACAACAATTGTGGCGCTCCGTAGCGCCCTCCGGGCGCACACTCGCTCTGGAGAATCCGACATACTGCGACGCGCTTGAGCGCGGAAGTCAATCACGATCCGCATGACACCAGCATGACAACAGCCGACGCCGTTCCGAGCCCGTCCCGCCAATCATCCGGGCGACCCGCTCCGTCGGAGACTGCCGCGTTCGTACTCGCTGGTGGAGGAACCGGCGGTCACATCAGTCCAGGGCTCGCGATCGCGGAGCGCTTGCGCTCCCTCGATCCGACATGCCGTCCGATCTTCGCGTGCTCGCGCAGGGCGATCGACGCCGACATGTTGCGCGAAGCTGATGCGGAGTTCGTGGCGGTGCCGGCGGAGCCGTTCTCGCTCCGCCCGGGAAAGCTCGTCCGCTGTCTTCTCGAGGGGTGGAAGGGCGAACGAGTGTCGGCGTCGCTCCTGCGCGAAGCAAACGTCCGCCACGTCGTTGCGCTCGGCGGCTTCGTCACCGCTCCCGTCGTCGCCGCCGCGGCGCGAGCGGGCATTCCGATCCTTCTTGTCAATCTCGACGCCACGCCGGGCAAGGCGAACCGATGGGTCGCGAAACGAGCGACGCGCGTGTGGAGCGCGATCCCCACGCCAACGGTGCCGAACTTCGCCGAGCGCATCATCGGCATGCCGATCCGTCGCATTGCGATCGCCCCGAGCGACCCGCTCTCCTGTCGCGAGTCGCTCGGTCTCCAGCCAAATCTCGGGACGCTGCTGGTGACCGGGGCATCGCAAGGGGCGACGAGCCTCAACCGTCTGGTCACTCATCTCGCGGCGACGCGTTCCGAGCTGTTCATCGGCTGGCAGGTCCTGCATCTCTGCGGACACGGCGACGCGACGGCGATCGAGCGGGCCTATCGCGAGGCCGGCGTTGCTGCGGTCGTGAAGCCATTCCTGCATCGCATGGGACTTGCATGGGGAGCCGCCGATCTGGCCATCAGTCGGGCCGGCGCGAACTCCGTCGCCGAAGCAGCGGTGAATGCGGTACCAACGATCTTCGCGCCCTATCCCTATCACAAGGACCTCCATCAGAAGCACAACGCCCAACCACTTGTCGAGGAAGGCGCTGCCGCGATGGAGCTGGATCTCATCGAGGTCGAGTCGAACCTTGTGGGACTCGGCCGCAAGCTCATCGAACTGATGACTGATCCAGGGCAGCGCAACGCGATGCGCGAGCGACTTCAGAGACGCCCGCGCGAAGACGCTGCGATGACCATCGCCAAACTTCTGCTCAACGGCGTCTGATCACTCGACGCTGGCGAGCCACTTCGCGAGCAGCTCGATGGTCGCGTCCAGATCACCCTTGTCAATCATCTCGGTCACGGTGTGGATGTAGCGAGTCCCGGCTCCGATCGCGACGACCTTCGCGCCGCCATTGGCCCGCTGAATCGCTGCGCCGTCCTGGCCACCACGAGGAAGCACAGCTCGCTGGTGCGGAATCCGATTGCGTTTGGCGATGGCGCACAGATCGGTCAGCAGACCGTAGTCGGCGATCATCGAGCTGTCCTGCACCATGATCGCGACACCGGCTCCCTGCTTGGTCACGCGCTGCGAATCGGGGACACCAGGCGTGTCGCAGGCAAGGTTGACGTCGAGGCCGATGCCGAAGTCGGCGCCGGCGGAGTTCGCCGCAGTGCTTGCGCCGCGCAGCCCGACCTCTTCCTGAGTGGTGAACGCAACCACGATCTCACACGCGTGCCCACGCTTCTTGTTCTTCGAAAGGCGTCGCATCGCCTCGATCGCCACGAAACATGCGAAGCGATTGTCGAGGGCCTTGCTGATTACCGCGCGTGGCGTTTCGAGGAAGGGTTCATCCATCACCACGTAGTCGCCGATCTGCACGAGCTTCTTCACGTCGGCTGCATCGCGACCGAGATCGACGAAGAACTCCTCGGTGCCGGGGACCTTGCTCCTCTCCGCCTCGCTGGAGATGTGAATCGGTTTGCCGCCGGCATTCAGCACCCCCTTGTGATCGCCGTGTTCGGTGACGACAAGGACGCGACGCGAGAACAGGTTGCGAGGATCGAAACCGCCAGCCGGATTGAGCCACAGGTAGCCAGCATCATCCACGTGGCGCACGTAGAACCCGATCTCGTCCATGTGCGCCGCCACCATCACCTTCGTCGGTTTGCTTCGCTTGCCAGACTTCGAGGAACTGGTGCACACGAGCGACCCCATCGTGTCGGTGTGGGTCTCGTCAAACAGTCCCTTGATCTCCTTGTGGATCAACGCACGGACGCGCTCCTCGCGGCCGGGGATGCCTGGGGTCTCGCAGAGGCGACGAAGAAGATCGATGTCCATGTGGGTGGTGGCAGTGTTGCGGAGGTGGAGTGGCGAGTGGTGTGCGGAAGTCGGTCGGCATCGTAGCGAGAGGCGCGTGCGATGGCTTACCATCTGCGACCATGCTGCACGACTCTCCACTTCGCGACCGCCACCTTCGATTTGCTTCGGCAGAAGCCGAGCGTGTGCCGGTGGTGAACGCCCAGGAGCGGCCCGGTGCTGCCAGTGGACATCGCATAGCCGCCGAAATTGAATATCTGCCGTACGCGACGCCAGCTCCCGATTCGGTCCTGGTGTGCGAACTGGTGGCGGCGTACGGTCCGGTCGAACCCGAGTACGCCGCGATTCGTCGCGGGTCGGCGCTCTTCGATGCTCCGCAGCGTGGGGTGATCGCGGTCACCGGAGCGGATCGTCGCGAGTTCCTGCAGCGGATGGTGACGCAGGATCTGAAAGACATGGTTGCGGGCTCGGTGCGGCGAGCATTCTGGCTCAATCGCAAGGGACGTATCGAGGCCGATCTGGTGATCGCCGAGCTTGGCGATCGCATGCTCATCACGCTCGACGCCGGCAGTGCCGCCGCCACAGTCGTCAGCATGCGCTCCTTCGTCTTCAGCGAGGACGTTGCCTTCGAGGACGCGAGTGCCGCCCATCACAGTATGGAATTGCACGGTCCCGGCGCTGGCCGCACGTTAGCCCTTGCGGGAGCGACCTCGATTCCTGCCGCGGACGAAGGAACGGTTACCGCGATCGGCGGACGTCCTGTCACGCTGATTCGCGACGACGCGCTTGGCGAACATGGTTGGACGCTGCTGGTTGCGCGCGACGATGCCGCACTCGTATGGGACGCGATCCTTGCGGCAGCGGATGCGCACGAGAAGCACGAGCCGAATGCCCAGCACGCGCAGCGTCGTCGCGCCAGGCCCATCGGGTGGCACGCGTACAACATTGCGCGCGTGGAGGCGGGCACGCCGCTCTTTCTGATCGACTTCGGCACCGCGAATCTTCCGCACGAGAGCGGTCTCCTCCGCCAACGCGTGAACTTCCGCAAGGGCTGCTACCTCGGCCAAGAGGTCGTCGCGCGGATGGAGAGTCTCGGCAAGCCGAAGCAAGTACTCGTCGGGGTGCGTCCGCATCGTGATCTGCTACCGGTCGCTGGCGCTCAAGTGTTTGAGCGTCTGGCAGATGGTTCGATGGGGCCGCAGATCGGCGGGATTACAAGCAGCACGCTCGCCCCCATGCTTGGAGCCGTACCGATCGCCTTCGCAATGCTGCGCACCGCGTTCACCTCGCCTTCGACGAGTGTGCTGCTCAACGCCGAAGGTGAACAGTGCGAGGCGACCGTCGGTCCGCTCCGCGCGTACCCGCAGCCGGAGTCGACATCATGAACTCGCACTCACCACCCGACGGCGATTTCGTCAAGACTCTCGAACCGATTCTCCTCACGCTCGGCGGGGCGATGACCCTTGGTCTCTGTATTTTCGTGGGGTGGTTGATCCGAACGATGGTGCGCGAAGATCGGAAGGCCAAGGCCGATGGCGATCTTCCGCACACCGAAGGACAGGACGAGGGCGGCGCATGACTGAGCGACGAATCCGCATCACCGAGATGGCTCCGCGCGACGGCTTGCAGAACGAGCGGGAGCTGGTGCCGCTCGACGCCAAGGTCGCCTTCATCGATCGGCTGTCGGACGCCGGCGTTTCGGAGATCGAGGTCACGAGTTTCGTGAGCCCGACGTGGGTCCCGCAACTTGCCGATGCAAGCGAAGTGCTGGCGCGCATCAAGCGGCGCCCCGACACGGTGTACTCGGCGCTCGTGCCGAACATGAAGGGATTCGAGCGGGCGCTCGCCGCAGGCGTCGGCAAAATCGCGGTGTTCGCAGCCGCAAGCGAGAGTTTCTCTCGCGCGAACATCAACGCCACCATCGCCGAGAGCATCGAACGATTCCGCCCGGTTGTCGCTGCCGCCCACCATGCGGGGCTTCCGGTGCGCGGCTATGTGTCGTGCGCGGTCGCGTGTCCCTTCGAAGGTCCGATCGCCCCCGACCGGGTCGCGTCGGTTTCGCGCATGCTGCTCGATCTGGGAGTTGACGAGATTGATCTTGGTGACACCATCGGCGTTGCCGTGCCGGGCGACATCGATCGGCTGCTCGCGGCTCACGATGGCATCGTGCCGCTCGATCGCACCATCCTTCATCTGCACGACACACGAGGAACGGCGCTCGCCTGCGCATGGCGCGGCGCGCAGTTGGGTGTCGATCGATTTGATGCTTGTTGCGGCGGTCTCGGCGGCTGTCCCTATGCACCAGGAGCCAGCGGCAATCTCGCGACCGAAGAGATCGTCTACGCCTTCGAAGGATCCGGACTGAGGACCGGAGTCGATGTGGCGACGCTCTTGGATGCAGGGCGCATCGTTGCGTCGGCGCTGGGAAGAACACTCTCGTCGCGCCTGCTCAAGGCCGGACTTCCGGTGCCCCGCGGAAGCGTTTCCGACGACGCCGCGTTCGGCGCGAAAACATAGCGAGTCCCGATCGAAGTGGACTTCCGAACGATGGGCCACATCGCAACTTGATCGCCATCGACAATGACTGCGTGTGGCGATCCGGGAAACGTGAACGATCCGGTGTTCAGTACGGTGCGTCCGCCGAATCGCCATCGGCCCGCTCGGTGCGAGTGGCCAACGACGAGAATCCGAGCCTGTGGGGCGAACAACTCGCCGAAACGGCAAGCCAATCGGGGAAACCGTTTCCAGTACAGCACGATGCCGACTGCGGCCCACGGCCGCAGCGCGAGTCGAGCGACCGTCGATTGGGTCGCTCCATGACCGCTGTCCAACCACTCGGCGATGGCTGCGTCACGAGCCGCAGCGAATCGCGCTTCGGCAGTGCCGCGCCGCTCGGGTGACATCGCGTCCATCGTGCGCTGCCAGGCCGCCCGCATCGCCGGTGCGGAGACACTCCATGGCGCAACGGCCGGATGGAACGCGTCGCCGTGCGTGACCATCACCTGACCCTCCGCGAGCATCAGCATGCGCTGCTGCGACACCAGCGGGTCGTGATTTCCAGCGAGCAGGACAAGCTCCACACCGCGCGCAGCGGCCAGCGATTGCAGACGAGACAGTTCCTCCTCAGCCCGCTCCTGATGATCAGGATGATGCAATTCGGCTGCATCACCGTTGAGGATCAGCTTGCAGCCGGGCTCGACGAGCGCATCGATCTCGCTGGCATGGACAACGCCATCCGGTCGACCCAGATGAAGATCCGAGAGGATGATGGTCCGCTCGTGCATGATTCCTTCAGGGGTCCAATCGACCTGCTCCCGCGTCTGCTCCTGCCGATTGCCCAAAGGAACGTCGAAAGAGTCGCTTCGTTACGGTTCGGATCACGCGTCGCCGCAGTGAAATCGGGCACCTGGTCCGAAGGTGATCATATTCTTGCCAGCACGCTTACTCTGGAGCGCGAGTTGGTCTGCATGATGCAGCAGGGTGCCCGCATCCCCGCCGTCCCACGGATACGTCGCAACGCCGGCCGAGACGCTGATGGTTCCGCGACCATCGACACCAAGCTGTGGGAGACTCAACTCGCATACCCGTGCACGAAATCGCTGGGTGATCGTCTCGACGCTCTCCAGCGGCGGCTGCGGCGCCGGCGGCGAGCCAGCAACCCGGGCTCCGCGCACGTCGGCAAAGAGCACCACGAACTCGTCACCACCAACGCGGAAGACATGATCGCCGCGGCGAATCACCGAGCGCAGGAGTTCCAGCACTTCGCAGAGGACTTCGTCGCCGACGTTGTGTCCGAAGCGGTCGTTGTAGTTCTTGAAGTCGTCGATATCGAAGTACATCAGCGAGAGTGAGCGTCGCTCGCGGCGAGCTTCGGCGATGGTCTCTTCGGCGACGCGTTCGAATGCGCGGCGGTTGCCAGCGCCGGTCAGTTCGTCGGTGTAGGCCAGCGTTCGAAGACTCTCCTGCTCGCGATCAAGGAGCAGCCAATGTCCGAGCCACTCCGACCACGGCGCGAGGTCCGATGCCGTCGCTTCGTTCGAGACCAACGTGGCGAGCGTTTCGCCGCCACAGCGCACGTCGACGCGAGTCGCAAGGCCCTGCTCGGACGCGGTTTCGCTTGACGCAATCAGTCGAAGATCGGTTACGCGGAGTTGGGCGCGGATAAGTCGCAAGGCAACACTCGCGAGCGTTCCGTTGCCTTGCATCACTGCGTGCACGAGATCGGTGTCGCCGAGGCTTCGGTCCGCGGGGACGTCGATGGACGGCGTGGGCACACTGGTCTCACGTCGCGGGTTTGGGGTCCCGACTTCCGCGGCTGCGGCGGTCGGGATCGCCGATCGGCGTCCCGAGCGAGCGGCAAACGCCTGGATGGCGTCGTCGATGACCATCTCGACGACATCCCGCGGCCCTGACCCAACCCGGGGGGTCTCGAGCGTCGAACTCGATCGTTGTGGAGGTCGTCGGTCGGTACGCATGGCTCGCTGGTCGAGGCCAAGAGGAGTTTCAACGCGGTCCGTCGGAGGTGCCGGCGGCGTGGGGGGCACGCGTTCGAAGGCGGACGCTCGTCCGCCATGGGTGTTTTCGGTCATTTGGGACTTGATCTGGAGTGCGGCCGCGAGGTCCGCAGAAGCCCCGGGAAGAAAGACAACGTCATCGAAGCCGGCTTCTTCGGCGACATCCGCAGCTCCGCGGGGAGCGAGCAATACCAGCCGAACATTTGGATCAATCCGGCGGAACGCGGCCCGGAGGGCCGCTGGGTCGTCGCCGGCGGCGCGGAGGCTCACAGCCACGGTTCGTACCGTATCGCGGGCCCGATCGTCCGCGAGAGTCGCGCCCGGAGTCTCCGTTGGAACGACGGCAACTTCTGCCAAGGCGTCGTAGATGTCGCCCACTTCCTGAAGAGCAGGGGCCTGGTCCGACGCGGAGCGGCGAATCGCCTCCGCCAGTTCGGACAGTCCCGGTCCGTCACGAACGATGATCGCCCGACCGCGTTGGGAGTGCACCAGGCTCATGACCCGAGCCTCGGAGCGTCTGGATTGGGGCTGCGATCGTCCAACTCTTCGTTGGGGAAGAGCCGCAGCAGCATCTCAATCTCC
>JBBQCR010000110.1:0-9576 GCA_038318935.1 Phycisphaerales bacterium | reverse complement strand
GCTGACCTCCGCTGAACTCGTGCGGATACCGATCGGCCGCGGCTTTCCACAGCCCGCAGCGTTCGAGCAGCGATTCGACGCGATGACGGAGTTCGTCACCGCTGGCCATGCCGTGCACCTCGAGCGGCTCGCCGACGATTCGTCCGACACGCATGCGCGGGTTGAGCGAGCCACCCGGATCCTGGAAAATGATCTGCATCTGACGGCGCAGTTGCCGAAGTGCCGCAGGTCCTTGCTCGAAGACGTTCTTGCCGTCGAAGAGCACCTTGCCACCGGTCGCTGGGATCAGGCGCAGCACCGTTCGACCGACGGTCGTCTTGCCACAGCCGGACTCACCGACGAGACCGAGCGTCTCGCCTCGTTTCAAGTGAAAAGAAACACCGTCGACCGCTTTGACGTGGCCGACGGTGCGTTGAAAGAGTCCCCGACGAATCGGGAAGTGTGTCTGGAGATTCACGACGTCCAAGAGCGGACGATCGAGCAGTTCAGCTTGGGCTGTGCGGGCCGGCGAGACCATGGGCCAGCATCATAGCCCTCCCATCACGCGATGACGTCACTCAGGTCGCGGCATCGCTTGACGAATTGAGAGTGGAAGAATGTCCTGTCGCTCCTGCCCATCGGGAGTCACGTAGGTGATCGGCAGCTCCAACGGTTGGAAACGTTGCTGCATCGGCAAAGACAGAATGAACCGGTTCACACGGGTGTAGAGCTCGTCCTCGCTGCCGACGGGTTGCCCGAGTATGCCAGTGATGGTCGATCCCGCTGGGATCGCTCGTTCAACCGGCGATCCGGCGCGGATCTCTTCGATCAGGACGCCGCGATGAAACGGCACGCCCATTCGCTTGGCGCGATCTTCGGTAGCGGTCGCCAGCGTGGTGATGCCCAGTTGATTCAGCGTCTGGACAAGCATCGGAACGGCGCGACGGGAGGGCTCGAGTTCGCCCAGCGTGACCTTCACGTCCTTGGTGCTGGTTGAGCCAGTCGAGAGATCGGGGCGCCAGACCTCAAGAATGACTTCGGTGCCAGGACGCTTCGAGGAGATGACCGCGGGGACCTGCATCGAACTGGTCAGACGCCGACCTTCGATCGCGACGATCACGTCGCCGACTTGCAGGCCCGCCACCGTTGCAGGCGAGTTTGGCTCGACTTCCGTGATTACCGCGCCGTCACCGTTGAAGTGCTCGGCTGCGAAGCGGAGCGCGGGAATCGTCAGGAATCGGGCGTCGCGATTGTCGACGCTGTCGACGGCGATGCCGAGATAGCCCTTGCGCACCTCACCGGTGTCAATGAGTTGGCTGACGACGCTTTCGATCATCGACATCGGAATCGCGAGGCCGATGCCCGCGAACTGTCCCTGACCGACGCTGTTTCCACGGCCGGTGGCGATCGCCGTGTTCATTCCGATCACCCGGCCATTGATGTCCGTAAGCGGACCACCAGAGTTTCCGGGATTGATGGCCGCGTCCACCTGAATGAAGTTCTGATAGTCAATCTCGGTGGGTCCGGCCGTGCGACCAAGTCCCGAGACGATGCCCGACGACATCGAGAATCGGAAATCAAACGGCGAACCGAACGCGTAGCACATGTCGCCCTGCTGCACGTCGTCGCTGTTGCCGCGCTTTGCCGGATGCAGATCACCCGGCGCGATCTTGACCACCGCGACGTCGGTTCGCAGATCGAGCCCGACGAGTGTTGCCTCGCGCAACGATCCGTCGTTCATCTGCACTTGAATGCGATCTGCACCGTCGACGACGTGCCCGTTGGTGACGATGTGACCGAGGTCGTCGTAGACCCATCCGGATCCGCTGGAGATGTACGTTTGCGGCAACGATCGTCGCTTCATCGTACTTTCGGTCGAAACATGAACGACCGATGGTTCGACGACCTTGGCGATGTCGCGCTGCACCGCGTTGATCTGTTCCAGGATGTTGCCACTCGTCTGGAGTCGCGCCGACGCCTGGACGACGTCGACCGTCGTCTGGGCATGCACAAACTCTTTCACTGCGAGCGGTCCGATCAGGAACGCTGCGCCTGCCGCCACGAGAACGACCACACCCGGACCGTAGGATTGCACTCCGCGCATGATGCTGGAAGCTCCGTACCCTGCCTTCGAAGCAGACTGTTCCGCTCGAGTTTTCAGGGGTGATTGAAGGCCGAAGAGAGAAAGCCGGGAAACGTTACCGGTGAGCCGGACTACCGCCGCCATGAATCCCTTGTTCGTACATTTGTTTGCTGCATTCGTGCCGACGACTCGGTGAGGCGGCCGATTGCATCCGACTACATCATGGGCCGCTGCTCGCGATATTCGACTTGAGCTCAGCCAAAGCCTTCAGCTCGACGTCGCTCATCACGTAGGGGTGGGCTCCGCCGTCGCCGTACAGTTTGCCAGTTCGCACCCGTTCCTTCCACGCCTGGGCCATGGTCGTGAGGTGCTTACCCATCTCTAAGAGCGGCCTCGCGAAGCCCGGTTGCCACTCCGTCAGCCCCAGGAGGTCGTGGGTGACAACCACCTGCCCGTGGCACGACGTCCCCGCGCCGCAGCCGATGACCGGAATCCGGACCTGCGAAACAACCAGTTCCGTGACCTCCTGCGGTGCGGCTTCGATGAGCAGCATGACCGCCCCGGCTCCCTCCATCGCGACTGCGTCGGCGACGAGAGCCTTGGCGGCCTCAGCGGTTTTTCCGGCGGCGTAGTACCCGCCGTGGATGCGCGCATGCTGCGGTCGCGAGCCGATGTGTGCGACCACCGGAATTCCTGCCCGGGCCATCTTCGCGACCAGTGGCGCAAACCCGCGATCGACTTCCAGCTTGACGCAATCGGCGGTGCCCTCGGTCATGAAGCGGCCAGCGTTGCGAACGCCCTCAGCGTCATCGGCCTGGTAACTGAGGAACGGCATGTCGCCCATCACCATGCACTTCGGCGCTCCACGCTTTACCGCGGCGGTCAGGGTGATCAGAAAGTCGAGCGGAGCGTGCACAGTCCCCGGCAATCCCAGAATGACCTCGGCAGCGGTATCACCAACGAGAAGGACCGGAACTCCCGCGCGCTCAAACCATCGAGCGGTCGTCGCGTCGTAACAGGTGAGGCAAGCGAACTTCGTCCCGTCGCGGGCCCATCGCAGGATGGTGCGAATAGTGACCGGAGCGACGAGACCGGCTTCGACGTCGTGCTGCGCGCGTTCGGTGGTCATGGAAGGAAAGAGGTTGGGCCGCGAGACAATTAGAAGGGCCGCCGGGTTTGGTTGATCAGTAGATTGTCGCGTCCCGCGACGATGAAGTCAGCGATCTCGATGATTTCCGCAAACGATTCCCGGGCCTTGGCGAGATCGTGGCACTGCGAAAGCACCTTTCCCTGCTCCAGATGCTCTTGCGTGGGCATCGCGTCCCCGGCGACGATCGTCGTCGAGCCCCGCATGGCGAGAAGAAGTCCGGTGAGTCCCGGGGTCACGCCGGCGCTGGGAAAGAGGTCGACCCCCGCTGCCAGCGACTCCGGTGCCGGCTTGCAGCGCTCGATCACCTCGATCTCCTGATGCAGCGTCTGGGCCAGATCCGCGTCTCCTGCATCGCGGGCTTCGTGGAACTTGGCGACAAGCGGGACGCCGATCGACTCGCGCTCCACGGTCGAGACGAACCACTCCGCCTTGTCAAACGCCGCGAGACCTCGGCGGTGGGCCGGATGCAGACAGGTCAGAAAGACGTGCGTGATCTGCTGCGGCTTCAGGTTCGATCGTTCGGCAAGACGCGGCACGAGGATCTGCGGAGGCAACGACGGATCGACAAGTATGTGCGCGGCACCGACTGTGATCAACGTGGTCGTGGCATGGGCAGGACGAGCTTCGCCGCGCTCGTTCCACAACGGATGGGCGCCGAGTGCCCCGATCGATATCACACGGAATTGGACGGACATGCGGTCACTACTCGTTGAAGTTCGTTCGTTGGGTGCTTGAGTTCGATCGTCGATTCACTCGGCGAGCTGGTCCATCGCGAGACGGCCAAGCGGATTGTTCGGATCGTCACGCTTGCGCCGCAGGGCTTCGATCACGCGCGGCGGAACCAGCGTGTTCAGCTTGTCGAGTGACCCACCGAGCGCCGCGATCTGCTGAATGAGGCTGGAGCTGGTGTACGCGAACGCTTCGCCAGTCACGATGAACACTGTTTCGATGCCAGCGACCTGACGATTGGTGATTGCGAGTTGGCATTCCGTCGCAAGGTCAGTGAGATTCCGAATGCCTCGGATGATCGCTGACGCGCCGACTTGCTGCGCGTAGTCGACGGTGAGGCCGCCGTAGTGCTCGACCCGGACGGGAGCCCCATCAGGCTCGCCGGCGACGAGTTCATCGACGAGTTCTCGAGCAACCTCCATGCGCTCCTCGAAGGAAAACAGCGCCGTCTTATTCGGATTACGGCCGATCGCCAGGATGATCTCGTCGAAGAGCCGGCGGCTGCGGGCCAGCACATCGAGATGCCCGAGCGTGATCGGATCGAATGAGCAGGTATAGATGGCGAGATGACGCTGTGGTGGGCGCTGCGGCGAAGTCACGGCGGCGATTGTAGAGGATGCATCCCATCCCCACGTAGTCGTCCGTCGAGGTACGACGCGGCGACAGGCTCGCGTGGTACGATTTTCGCCCTACGCCATTGGGGGCGGTGGGACCGCTTGCGCGGTGCCGCGACGCTGGACGAAATCGACCGCATGAGTACCCATCTTCCCCGCCGCACTTTCGCGATCATCTCGCACCCTGATGCGGGTAAGACCACGCTGACCGAGAAGCTCCTGCTCTATGGCGGGGCAGTGGCGCTGGCGGGATCTGTGACCGCGCGCAAGAACCAGCGGGCCACCACCAGCGACTGGATGGAACTCGAGCGCCAGCGCGGCATCTCGATCTCCTCGACGGTGTTGCAGTTCGACTACAACGGCTATCGCGTCAACCTGCTCGATACGCCCGGCCACAAGGATTTTTCCGAAGACACCTATCGCGTGCTGACCGCGGTGGACGCGGCGGTGATGGTCATTGACGCAGGCAAGGGCATCGAGCCACAGACCCGCAAACTGTTCGAGGTCTGCCGACGACGCGGTGTGCCGATCTTCACCTTCATGAACAAGTGCGATCGCCCGACGCGCGATCCGCTGGAACTGCTGGATGAGTTGGAGAAGGTGCTTGGCATCGGAGCGTTTCCAGTCAACTGGCCGCTTGGATCGGGCCCGAGTTTCCGTGGCGTCTTCGATCGTCTGACCCGGCGAGTGCATCTCTTCGAGCGCACCCGCGCTGGCGCTTTCGAAGCTCCTGTCGAAGTTTTTGGTCTTGACGATCCCGCGATTCGTACCAAGCTCGACGACGACGTCTATCTCAAGGCCCGCGACGAGATCGAGATGTTGCAGGGTGCGGGCGAGACCTTCGACCGAGATCGCGTGCTCGGCGGATCGGTGACGCCGGTCTACTTCGGCAGCGCGATGAACAACTTCGGCGTGCAGCTTCTGCTGGACGGATTCCTTGAGCACTCCGCACCACCGGGTCCGCGACGCAGCGGCGATCGCATGATCATGCCGGACGACAAGACCTTCAGCGGATTCGTGTTCAAGATCCAGGCGAACATGGATCCGAAGCATCGCGACCGCATTGCGTTTGTGCGCGTGGTCTCTGGTTCCTTCGAACGGGAGATGTCGGTCGTCCACGCCCAGAGCGGCAAGCGCATTCGACTCTCGAATGCTCAGAAACTCTTCGGCCAGCAGCGGGAAACCGTCGACGAGGGTTGCGCCGGCGATGTCGTCGGCATCGTCGGCCACGACATCCTGCGCATCGGCGACACGTTGACGGACGATCGCACGATCGTCTACGACGAGATTCCGCGATTCACGCCGGAGTGCTTCGTCTACATCCACAACCCGCAGCCCGGCAACGCCAAGAAGTTTCGTCTCGGACTTGAGCAACTGCTGCAGGAAGGCGTCGTCCAAATGCTCAACGTCGGCACCGGTCAAGTAAAGATGCCGCTCCTGGCCGCGGTCGGGCCGCTGCAGTTCGAGGTCGTCCGCTTCCGCATGAAGTCCGAGTACGGCGCCGAGCCGCGACTTGAGCCGGCGCGATGGACGATCGTGCGCTGGTATCGCAAACCCGGCGCTCCAGTCGGCTGGCAACCGGAATCAACTATGGACGCCGCGCTTGCCGAAGACAGCGACGGCCGGGGCGTCGTTCTGCTCGCAGACGAGTGGGCGACCAAGCACTTCCTGCAGCGGAATCCAGGCGTCGAGTTGCTTCCTCTGCCGCCGTGATCGGACGAACTCACGCGCCTCGCTCAAACTGCGCTTGAGCCCACGACCACGCAGCCACCGTGCGAGGAAATCCGATGGTGTTCATGCCCAGAAGGATCGACTGTTCAACCTCCTGGGGTGTCGCACCGTGTTGCATGGCCCGGCGCACATGACTTCGAAGCGCTGACTCAAGTCCGCCGCCGACGCAGATGCCGATCTTGATGAGCGCCAGCGTCTTCGCATCCAAGGGACCCGCCGCCTCGACGGCTCGCGCTACCTGCTCATGCGCCTGACCGAGTTTGGGAAACTTGGTAACGAATGCCTTGTAGGTGCCGGGGACGGTGGCTTTCGCAGTGTCCTTCGTGCCGGCCTTGGCTGTCGTCTTCTTCGCTGCGGTCGTCTTCTTGGCCATGGGCTTTCCTCCTGCGTCTCAGGTCGCCGCGAGATCTTCGGGGCGATTCGCGTTGCACGCCATGCTGGCAGGCAGCGGAACAGTGAGATGACGCATCATCGCGATCGTGCCGTGCATGTCGAGTCGACCGGCCGCAAATGCCGCCTCGAAGATCGGAAGCGCCGTACGACGATAGATGGCGATGCAGGGCTCCACGCGATCGGTCTTCGCGAGCGCCGCGTCAGCGCGAGGGTCTTGCGCAGCGGCGGTGATGAGCGCACGAATGACGACTGGTTCGATGTACGGCAGATCTCCGGCGAGCATCAGCACGTCATCGGTCGCGGAGCGCAGTGCGGTGATCATCGCACCAAGCGGACCTGATCCCGGCAGTGTGTCAGAGATCGTGCGATGAAATCGCAATGCGATCTCCGCATCGCAATCACCGATCGCCCACACCCGTGGACCGAAGATGGCTTCCAGCGTCAATCGAGGTTGGTCGACAAGCCAGGTCCCACCTTGGCTGCCAGTCCAGGGCTCCCGTAGCTTGTCGCGTCCGAAGCGTCGGCTCCGTCCGCCGACAAGGACGATCGGTTGCAGCGAGTCCAACCGTTCAATCGGCATGTCGGATGACCTTCCCTGTCGTTGCGGAAGCGTCAGCCCGACCGTCGTCCTGCACTTCACCGCGCAGCGTCTCGATCGCATGCGGCAGAATGTCCAGCAGCGCCTCAAGATTCTCCGAGCTACCGCGCGGCGAACCCGGCAAGGTCAGGATCAGCGTCCGTCCGATCGTGCCCGCCACGCCGCGTGAGAGAAAGGTCCGGGGCGTCTTCGCGTAGCAACGCAGACGCGCAAGTTCCATCAGTCCGCTGTGCTGGCGCTCGAAGACCGAGAGCGCCGCTTCGGGTGTGATGTCGCGCGGAGCGAGCCCCGTACCGCCGGTGCTGACGATCAGGTCGATCCGGGCGTCTGCGCGAGACCATTCGACGAAACACGCCGCGAGTCGATCTTGCTCGTCGGGAAGACAGCGTGTCGCGACGATTGTGGCAGCGAGGCGTTCCCGCAACATTGCGCACAATCCAGGTCCCGAGGTATCGACGGCTTCTCCGCGCGAGCAGCGGTCGCTCACGGTCAGTACGGCAGCACGCATCGGATTGCGCTGAGCGCTCATGATGATCCGCTCGTCTGCTCAAGGGACGCTGCGACAAACGAACCCGAGCGCCCGCCGTGCTTTTCCAGAACTCGAACTCCCTCGATCGACATTGCCTTGTCGATGGCCTTGCCCATGTCGATCACCGTCAACGCGGCGACGGCCACCGCCGTCAGCGCCTCCATCTCGACGCCGGTCCGGCTATGGGTCCGAGCGGTTGCCTCGATGCGCACCCGACCGGGTTCGAGCATTGCACCGACGTTCACCGCATCCAGCGGCAGCGAGTGACACAACGGAATCAGTTCGTCGGTGCGCTTCGCTGCGAGAATTCCGGCGATCCGACAGACCTCGAGGATGTTGCCCTTGCGGATGGTGTTGTCGCGGATCGCCCGTTCCAAGTCGGCGCTGATGCGCACGTATCCCTCAGCAATTGCGACGCGCTCCGTGATCGGCTTGTCGCCGACATCAACCATGCGCACCTGTCCTGCGGCGTCGACGTGAGAGAGCGAAGGATGTTCTGGTGTTGTCATGGCGTTCACCACGGATAGAAGGGCCACGGTCCTGGACCCGCCGAACCCGGAGGAATCTCGACGAATCCGTCCGAAGAGGCAACGGCGACGATATCACCAGAACCGCGCACATCGATGAGTTCCACTTCGAGAGGGCCCACCAGCCGTACCGCTCGATGCCACCAGAGACCGAGGGTGCGCTCGTCGGGATTTCGCACACGAGCGAGCGGAGCGTGGTGCGGGCTCATGATGCCGGCGCGTCGCTCGAGGGCCGGGACCGCATACCGACGGGCGGTCACGAGCACCGAGACGGGATTGCCCGGAAGCCCCAAGACCGGAACGCCGGCGCCCGAGACTCCGCCAAGGAGCGGCTTGCCCGGTCGCTGTGGGATGCCGTGGAAGAGCGTATGGATGCCCGCCCGAGCGAGGGCCGCGGGCACGAAATCGCGATGGCCTGCGGAGACGCCGCCGGTCATGAAGAGCGCGTCGACACGGGACAGCAAGGTGGAAATCGTCGCATCCATCGTGGGCTCGTCGTCCGCGACGCGATGCGATTCGATCTCCGAGATCCACGCGCGCCCTCCCAAGAGCGATTGCAGAGCCGGTCCGTTGCTGTCTCGGAGTTGCCACGGCGTCGGCGTCGAGGCGCCTGACACCAGTTCGTCACCGGTCGCGATGATGCCCACTCGAAGAGCCCGATGCACGCGCGGAGCGACGACGCCAACGGCCGCCATTGCTCCGGTTGCTGGCCCGGTGATCGGCGTTCCGGCGCGAAGCACCGTCATGCCCGCTTCCGCGTTCTCGCCGCGACGTCGAATGTGCTCGCCTTCGATGACGCGAAGTGCTGCGGCGCTTGCGATCTCGATCACGCCACCGATCTCCTCGACGTCTTCGCGCTTGATGACCGCGTTCGCGCCCCGTGGAATCGCTCCACCGGTCACCATGCGCAGGCAGGCACCGCTCCTCGCAGGAAGATCCGGCGGCTCCTGCCCGATGCGGACCTCGCCCATGATCGTCAGTCGTCCGAGTGCGAGATCCGATACTCGTACCGCGAAACCGTCCATCGCACTGACGTCAACGGCGGGACTCGGCCGATCGGTACGAACTTCCTGGGCGAGCACTCGCCCGCTGGCGCGCGAGAGATCGATCAATTCGGAATCGACCGAGACGATGCGAGCGCAGATCGCCTCGATTGCATCGGCAGGTGAGTCGTAGCGTCGCATCGGAGACATACCGTACACTCGCGCGGATCCTCGTACTTCGGAGACGCTGATGGAAGTGA
>JBBQCR010000109.1:0-9746 GCA_038318935.1 Phycisphaerales bacterium | reverse complement strand
AACGCGAAGCGAAGGCCCTGACCGCCGTCGCTGGTGGACTCCTCGCCAACGTTCCTCCGAGCGAGGCTCTGCTAGCGAAGGACCGTCGAGCGATCGGTGTGCCGATCGCGACTGCCATCGCGTTGCCGCCGGTACTCTGCGCAGCGCTCGCAGTGTGGCGCGGTGTGCAAACCCGGCGAGACGCCGATCCGCTCCGTCGTCGGGCTGGCGCTGCGAAGAGCGTTGCGATGCAACGGCTCGGCACGAGCCCAGAGTCAATTCTGACCGCTGTCTGTGGGTTCATCGCCGATCGATGCGGTCTGCCCGATGGAACCCGGACGCGCGGCGACGCGGTGACGGCATTGCGAGCCCGTCGAGTCGATGCGGAACTTGTGCAGCGCGTCGAAACGCTTCTTGCGGCCTGCGAACGTTCGCGATACGCACCGCGCGGCGACGAGAAGATCTCGACCGACGAGGCCACCACGCTCATCAACGCACTCGGACGAGTGGACCTGCTCACCACGAAGTCCACCAAGGAGCGCGCAGCATGACCGACCAGCGACGTCTGCTTTCTCTCCTTGCACTCATCGTCCTCGGACTTGCGTGCACCACGTGTCGAGCGGACTCGACCATCGGCGATCTGCAGCGGGCGCAGGAGGCCTACGACCGCGGCGTCTCGCTCAAGAGCACGAAGCCTGATGAAGCCCGAGCCTCCTTCGCCGAAGCTGGGCAACTTTGGCAAGCCGCGGTGAACGTCGGAGCGGACAACGCCAGCATCCACTTCAACCTTGGCAACGCATTCGTTCAGGCCGGTGATCTTGGCCGCGGCATCACGGCCTATGTGCGAGCGCAGCGACTGGCGCCGCTGGACCGGGCCATCGCGGCCAATCTGGCGACCGCCCGCAGCGATGTCGCGACACCGATCGCTGGCGACGGAAGCGGCGACTGGAGCGCGATCGCGTGGTGGCGAGTGCTCTCTCAGTCCACGCGGGCATGGATCAGCGTCGTCGCATGGCTGGCGTTCTGGACCGCCATCGCCCTGCCGTTTCTCGGTGTGCGCATCGCGCACCGCGGATGGCGGATACTTCGCGCGACGAGTCTGGTCGTCGCGCTCGTCGCCGGTGGAAGCGTCATCGCCGATCGTTGGATGACCGCAAGTCGACCGCTCGCAGTCGTGGTGTCGCCAGAGGTCGTCCTCCGCAAGGGCAACGGCGAGGGCTTCGAACCGCAAGTGGCCGAGACGCTTTCTCCGGGCATCGAGTGTCTCGTGCTCGAAGCCCGTCCCGGTTGGTTGCGGATTCGACTTGCCGATGGCACCGAAGGTTGGGTGCGCGACGTTCAAGTGGAACGGGTGTGAGCGTCGCGAGCGATCTCGTACCAATTGTGGCGCTCCGTAGCGCCCTCCGGGCGCACACTCGCTCGGGAAAAGTCTGCATCCTGCGACGCGCTTGAGCGCGGCAGTCAATCACGTTCCGCGTCACTTCGTGATGCCGGCTCGACGCAGGGCCATCTTCCCGATCTGCCCGAGGATAATCAGTACCACCAGCGTCACCGCGATCCCGATGATCATCTCCATCGGTCGCTTCCCGGCAAGCGTCTGGAAGTTCTTCTCCCCCGCTGCTGCCGCAGTGGCCGCGACGTAGACAGCAACGGCTGTGCGCGGCGTCATGCCAACCGCCGTTCCGATGATGTAGGGAACGAGTTTCACGCGGGCCGCGCACATAGCCAGATTCATCAGCGCGAAGGGCGAACTCGGCGGAATGCGAAGAAGCGTCACCACGCCCAGCGTGCGGGCGAAACCCTGACCGACCAAGGCATCGCGCACGACTCGCACCTGTGGTTTGTGTTCAAACCAGCGGCCGAGCGTCGGACCGCCGGCGAGGAGCGAGACTCCGTATCCGATGATCGCGCCGCCCACGAATCCGCCGATCGCGCCTGTAAGTCCCCATTGCACACCGAAGATCCAGCCGCCGATGAGGGACATGGCGTAGGTCGGCAGCAGCCCGAGTCCACTGCAGATCGCGAAGAGCGCGATGTAGAGGAGAAAGCCCCGGCCGCTTCCATCACTGCCCAAGTCGCGGAGCCACGATGCGATCGTCGCGATGAAGCCGAGGGCAACGAATCCCAAGACGCCTGGCACCGTCCCCCACAGAACAGCCAGCGGCGCGGCAACGAACTTCGCGCGGCCCGCAAGCGGCGCGGCCGGCGCAACCTCGGAAGTCGGTTGATCCAACTCGGTCATACGAGACTCCTGTGGGCGTCACTCAGGTCGACTGCAGAGCGCGACCCGCGTTCTCTACGATCGCATTCAAGGTCGCGCTTGGACGCATCGCCTTCGACGCGAGACCCGGATGCGGGTGGTAGTAACCACCGATGTCGACAGGCTTGCCCTGCGTGGCATTGATCTCACCAATGATGGTCGCTTCGTTCGCGGTCAGCGCGGCTGCGATCGGCGCGAAATACGCGGCGAGCGTCTTGTCCTTCGACTGCTGGGCCAAAGCCTGGGCCCAGTACATCGCGAGATAGAAGTGACTGCCACGATTGTCGAGTTCGCCGACCTTCCGGGCTGGTCCCTTGTTGTTCATCAGGTACTTCGCGATTGCCTGATCCATCGTTTCCGCCAGCGTGGCGGCCTTGGCATTGCCCGTGCGATCAGCGAGGTGTTCGAAACTTGCGCCAAGGGCCTGAAACTCCCCGAGCGAATCCCAGCGCAGCGAACTCTCCGCGACGAATTGCTGCACATGCTTGGGTGCCGAACCGCCCGCACCAGTCTCGAAGAGTCCACCGCCATTCATGAGCGGCACGATCGAGAGCATCTTGGCACTGGTGCCAAGCTCGAGAATCGGAAAGAGATCGGTGAGGTAGTCGCGCAGCACGTTGCCGGTCACCGAAATTGTGTCGAGTCCCTTCTTCATGCGCTCGCATGTGAACGTGCACGCTGCACCGGGTTCCATGAAGTGGAACTCGAGGCCCCCACTCTCTTGATCTTTGAGATACGCGTGCACCTTCTTGAGCAGTTCACGGTCGTGCGGACGCTTCTCGTCCAGCCAGAAGACTGCGGGCGTCTTCGAGAGTCGTGCCCGCGACACGGCAAGCTTCACCCAGTCGCGAATCGCGGGATCCTTCGCCTGGCAGGCTCGCCAGATGTCGCCCTGCTCGACGACGTGCTGCATCAGCACCGCGCCCGAAGCATCGACGATCCGGACGGTACCAGCGGACTTGAGCTCAAACGTCTTGTCGTGCGACCCGTACTCCTCGGCCTTCTGGGCCATCAGTCCGACGTTCGGCACGCTGCCCATGGTCTTGGGATCGAACGCGCCGTTGGTGCGGCAGAAGTCGATCATCGCTTGGTAGACCCCGGCGTACGAGCGATCGGGAATGACCGCTTTCGCATCCTGTGTCTTGCCCGCCGCGTTCCACATCTTGCCGCCCTCGCGGATCATCACTGGCATCGACGCGTCGACGATGATGTCGCTGGGCACGTGCAGATTGGTGATGCCTTTGTCGCTGTCGACCATCGCGATGGCCGGACCCGCCGCGTACGCCGCCTTGATGTCGGCCTCGATCGCCTCGCGTTCCGCCGCCGGAAGCGTCGCGATCTTGGCAAGGAGATCACCGAAGCCGTTGTTGACGTCGACACCGAGCTTCGCAAGCGTCGACGCATGCTTCGCAAACACTGACTTGAAGAAGACCTTGACGCCGTGCCCGAAGAGAATCGGGTCGGAGACCTTCATCATCGTGGCCTTGAGGTGCAGCGAGAACAGGACGCCCGCATCGCGAGCATTGGCGATTTCGCGCTCAAAGAACGCCACCAGTTCGCGCTTCGAGAGAAACGTCCCATCGAGAATCTCGCCTGCGGTGAGCTTGAGGCTGTCCTTCAGGACCGTCGTTGTGCCGTCGTCGCCGACGAGTTCGATTCGCACAGTCGTTGCGGCTGGAATCGTCACCGACTGCTCGTTGCCGAAGAAGTCGCCCTTACTCATCGACGCCACATGTGCCTTGGAGTCGGGCGCCCATGTGCCCATCTTGTGCGGATTGGCGCGGGCGTAGTCCTTGACGCTCTTGGTCGAGCGACGATCCGAATTGCCCTCGCGGATGACTGGATTGACGGCACTGCCCTTGAGCCGGTCGTAGCGTGCGCTGGCGTCCTTCTGGGCTTGCGTCGTGGGCTCGTCCACGCACTCCGGCAGGTCGTAGCCCTGCGAGCGCAGCTCCGCGACGGCCGCCTTGAGCTGCGGCACGGACGCGGAGACGTTGGGGAGCTTGATAATGTTGGCCTCGGGCTTGAGGCAGAGCTGTCCGAGTTCGGCGAGGTCGTCCGCGATCCGCTGCTCAGGCTTCAGTCGCTCGGGGAACGCCGCGATGATGCGGCCCGAGAGCGAGATGTCGCGCGTCTCAAGTGCAATGCCCGCCGGCGCCGTGAACATACGGAGGATCGGCAGGAAGGAGTAGGTCGCCAACATCGGCGCCTCGTCGGTGTGCGTGTAGATAATCGTCGGCTTGGCAGACATCGTGATCGAACTCGCTGGAGTGCGGAGTGGCAGCGCACGAACGAATCGGTGCGCACGAGCGGGAAACGGAAGCGTCGAGTGTACGGGACAGCGATCGTCCGTGACCATCAGCAGCGGGATGGCCCGTGCACCTCACTCAAGAATCCTCTTCTTTTTTCATGCTCGCTCATGCGATCCCCCTTCATACTGAGCTCGCTGGCCCGGCGTCGATCGGTGCCGGCTTATCGCGTGGACTTGGGGAGACAGAACGATGGTCTGGCAATCGCTCCTTCACTTCGTTTGTGTTTGTGCTGCCGTGCTCGCCCTCTGCCCAGAGGCCAATGCCCGGGGCATCAACGACTCGTTTGTCATCGGGCTCGAGCAGCCAGTATCCAACGGCATTCCGGGGCCCGGCGCTGGCAATCTCGAATCGCCCGGTGCCACCGACACCTATTCGTTCACGATCGCCAGACCCACGACGATCTTCGCCCAGGAACTCAGCGGGCCCTGCGCATTCAAGTGGACGCTCACGTCGCCGACAAACGCGGTGATCTTCAACGACACGACATTCTGCAACACGAGCCCCGGCCTCCGCGTCCTGACGGAGATTGGTACCTACACAATCGTTGTTGCGGCAGCCGGGAACGCGACGGGCACGTACAGCTTCACGCTTTGGAACGTCGATCCGGCAGAGCAGTTCACGCTCTCGCTCGAGCAGGTGGTCTCCAACGGCGTGCCGGGTCCCGGTGCGGGCAACATCGAAGAGCCTGGGGCCAAGGACATCTACAGCTTCGTGATACCAACACCAACCGACATCTACGCCCAAGATCTCAGCGGAGGATGCTCTCTGCGATGGAAGCTCACAGCGCCGTCCGGCACGACAGTCTTTGACGACGCCGCCATCTGCATCACCGATCCCGGCGTCTTCTCGTTGACCGAAGTCGGCACGTATTCGGTTACTGTCAGTAGCGCCAGCGGTGGCGTTGGGAACTACTCGTTCGTCGTGTGGGCGCTCAATGCGCCGCAGTCGTTCGCGATCTCGACCAAGGAGACCGTCTCCAACAGCATTCCCGATCTCGGCGCTGGCAACATTGAGGAAGCAGGCGCCGTCGACACCTACACGATCGCTATCGCTGCGCCCTGTTCGATCTACGCTGACGAAATCAGCGGCGGTTGCAGCCTCCGATGGTCGATGATCGCGCCCTCGGGTGATGCTGTGTTCTCGAGCGACGTTCTCTGCGTGACCGATCCCGGGGTTCGCACACTGACGGAATCGGGCGACTACACGATCACTGTGTCAGGCATCGAGGGAGCGACCGGCACGTATTCCTTCCGTCTCTGGAAGCTCGACGAGCCGCAGACATTTCCGCTCGCGATCGGCGAGGTCGTCGCCAACGGCGTGCCTGCCGCTGGAGCCGGCAACCTCGAGGAGCCCGGTGCGAAGGACATCTATCTCGTCCCGATCTCGTTTCCGATCACCATCTTCGCCGACGCGCTCAGTGCTTCCTGTACTTTCGCGTGGTCGATGGTTGCTCCCAGCGGCCAGGTCCTCTTCAACGCCCCAAGCCTGTGCAGTGACCCCGGTCAATTCTCGCTGGTGGAACTCGGGATCTATACCGTCACGGTGTTCAGCCCGGGCGGCCAGTCGGGCGCGTACTCCTTCACACTCACGAACGTCAATCCGCCGCAGCAATTCACGCTCTCGCTAGAGCAGATCATCGCAGATGGCGTTCCAGGGCCGGGAGCTGGCAACATCGAGCTGCCAGGATCGGCGGACGAGTACGCAATCGTCATGAGCGCCGGAACGCAGTTCATCCCCGAGGTCTTGAGTGGAGGTTGCGGACTACGTTGGTCGCTGACGGCGCCGTCGGGCGCTCCGGTTTTCGCGAACGGCGTCCTGTGCGCGGCGCCTCCAACAATTTTTACCGCGCTTGAGAGCGGTACCTACACACTCTCGGTGTTCGGGCTCGGTGCCGCTACGGGAACCTACAGCGCGATCGTCTGGCAACTCGATCCGCCACAACAGTTCGTCATCGCCATCGGTGACTCCGTCAACGATGGCGATCCCGCCCGCGGAGCCGGACGGCTTGAAGAACCGGGATCCATCGATCTCTACGCGTTCAGCGCGGTTGCCGGTCAACGCATCTGCTTCCAGGAGAACGCAGGTCCCTGCACATTCACGTCGACGCTTACCCAGCCGGACGGGACGGTGGTCTTCAGCGATCCCAACTTCTGCGGCACCGAGCCCGGGAAGTTCACGCTCCAGCAGTCGGGCACCTACACCATCGCCATCACCGGCAACAACGGAACCTACGGGTCGTACGGCTTCTCGCTCAAGGAAGGCAGCCTCGCTGACATCTCACCCGCAAGCGGCGACTGCCTGGTGAACGCCGCGGATCTTGCAGTGCTGCTGGGAAGTTGGGGACCATGCCGCGATTGCGCGGCCGATCTCAACAGCGACGGGGCGGTGGACGCTTCGGATCTCGCTCTCCTACTTGGCGATTGGGACTGACCCTCGCTGCACCCGCCGGTCGTCGACTCGCGTTCCTTCCTCCCGCGTGATATCCAAGGGTCTCGCAAGCGCGAGGCCGCTTGCTCTCATGAAGACCGCACGCCGAGGGAGCCGCGCCATGCTCGACCGCGCACAGAGATCCACCCTTTCGATTGGTGCCGTCGCCGCCACGATGCTTTGGTCTGCCACAACTCAGGCCGCCACGATCACCTGGGACGGTGGCGGCGGTGATCTCAACTGGAAGACCGCAGCCAACTGGTCCAACGACGCCCTGCCTGGTCCGGCCGATGACGTCGTGATCGATGCCCCTGGTTCAGTGACGATTGCGCTGGTCGGAAACGCATCGATCAAAAGCCTGAGCTGCGCCGAAGGACTCACAGTGAGCGGCACGGGCACGCTGACGATCGCAACGACAGCGGCTGTCGCGGGAACGCTCACCCTCGGGTCCGGAGCCCTGGTCGGCGGCGCGTGGACGCTCGCGAGCGGCATGATCGCGACCAACAACATCAACAACGCAATCACCGTGAGTGCGATCACCGGCAACATCTCGCTCACCGCAAACACCGCGTTTCTCCGCGTGAAGAATGGACTCACGCTCAACGGGACGGCGTCGCTCACGGGCCCCAACAGTCGCCTCGTCTTCGACAACACCCAGAGCGTCAGCGCCGGAACGTTCCTGCTCGACGGAACTCTCAACAACCCTGCGCGACTCGATGTTGAAGGTGCTTCGACACTAACCCTCGAGCCGTCGGTGGTCGTCGAGAGCAGCATCGGACGCATCGGCGACATCACTTTCGTCCCGGGGGTGTCGACCATCATCAACCAGGGGATCATTCGCGCGGACACTGCCGGAGGGACGTTGGCTATCGTCGGCGAAGTCTTTCAGAATCAAGGAACAGCCGAGGCAACCGCTGGCACGCTGTCGATCGGTGTCGTGCAGCCCTTCACCAACACCGGCGTGATACAGGCTGTCACGACCGGGACCGTTGAGATCACCAGCCCGACGACGGCATCAACTATCGGCGACGTGCGCAATGTTTCGGGCACTGTCCGCCTGAAGGGATCGCTGCCCTTCGCGGGCGCGACGCTAACGCTCACCGCGCAGAACGGCGTGTGGACCTTTGATGGTGCGACGCTCACTGGTGGAACGCTCAGCCTCGATCCGAACGTCGCCCCGATCATCGCCATCGCCACCACGACTTTCGACGGAATGATTGTCGATGGAAGTCTCTCGCTTCCCTTTGCTGGTTCGACGCTGAAGATCAAGAACGGCCTGACCCTTAGTGGTACTGCTTCGCTCAGCGGAGCGGGCAGTCGCATCGTCTTCGACGGCACGCAGTCGGTTCCCACCGGAACGTTTGCACTCGACGGCACCGCGACGAACCCGGCACGTCTCGATGTGGACGGCGTCGCAACCGTCACGTTTGGTCCGGCAACGGTCATCAACGCGAGCAACGGCCGCATCGGCGATGTTGCTTTTGTGGCTGGCCTGTCGACGTTCGTCAGTCAAGGGTCGGTCCACGAGGACACCACAGACGCCACGTTGACGATCGTCGGCGAGCACTTCAGCAACCAAGGCGCGCTCGACGTCATGGCCGGGACCATTGTGGTCCAACCCACTATCACCGTGAGCAACTCCGGCACGATGCAATCACTCGGAGGTCTGCTGCGCCTGCAATCGTCGCTGACGCTGGCCGATTTCACCGGCGTCTCCAATCAGGGCGGAACGCTGGTCTTTGCCGGTTCGCTCGCGATGGGCGGCGGCGCGCTGATACTTGGGCCGCTCACCGGGCCGATCGTTCTCGACGGCGGTGCGTTCATCGGAGGCACGTTGACGCTCAGCGCTGATCCGCCGACGCCGATCACGGGCGCAACGCTGACCCTCGACGCGATGACCGTCAACGGTCCACTCTCGTTGACCGCTCCCAACACGACGATCAAGGTGAAGAATGGCCTGAGCCTCAACGGCACAGCTTCCCTCAGCGGCACCGGCGCTCGCATGGTCTTCGAAGGAACGCAGACTCTTTCTGCGGGCACGATTCATCTCGACGGCACGATCGCTAGTCCGGCGCGGCTTGATGTGGACGGAGCGTCCGTCCTCACCTTCGACCGCAGTGTCCTGGTCGACGGCTCCAATGGACGGGTTGGTGATGTCGCGTTCGTCGGCGGCGTTTCGTCGATCGTCAACAAGGGGACGATTCGCGCACCATTGGCGGACGGCACGGTGCGAATCGTGGGCGAGTCGCTCGTCTCCTCAGGAGTCATGCAAGCAACTGCCGGGACACTCTCGATCGACACGACAATCTCGTGGACGAACACGGGGATGATTCAGGCGCTCACTGGCGGAACCGTCGATCTCGTGGGGCCGACGACGCTCGCTAACCTCGGAGACCTGCAGAATGTTTCAGGCACGGTGCGGCTGCGTGGTGTGGTAACGCTCGGCGGCGGAACGCTTGCGCTGGGCACCTCCACCGGAGTCTGGACGTTGGACGGCGGCTCGCTGTTGAACGGAACACTTTCGATTGATCCGCTGGCAGCCCCAATTCTCACTGCGAACCCGACGTTGTTCGACACCATGATCGTGCTCGGTGACCTCGCACTCAGCAGTGCCGGCGCAACGTTGCGCTGTCGACACGGACTGAACATGACCGGAACGATCACTGTGAGCGGCGAGGACGCACGACTTGTCTTTGACGGCACGCAGACACTGTCCGCAGGCACCGTTCTTCTTCATGGGACAGCCCGACATCCGGCCCGCTTCGCAG
>JBBQCR010000108.1:0-9761 GCA_038318935.1 Phycisphaerales bacterium | reverse complement strand
CCTATGGCACCGAGACTATCCCTAACGTCAACGTGATTACTGGCCCCGGTAATATTTACGTAACCCTGGCCAAAAAACTGGTGTATGGCACGGTTGGAATTGATTCTTTGGCAGGGCCTTCGGAGGTCTTAGTAATTGCCGATGCGACGGCAGACCCCACCCATGTGGCTGTAGATTTGTTGGCTCAGGCCGAACATGACCCCCTAGCCGCCGCTATTTTGCTAACCCCAGATGCAACCTTAGCCACTCAAGTTGCGGCGGAAGTAGAGCGGATGTTAATCAACCATCCGCGCCGCCTTTTAACGGAGAAGTCGATCGCCCACTACGGCCTCATTGCAGTGGTCGAATCCTTAGAAGTCGCCGCCGAGCTTTCTAACGAATTTGCGCCCGAGCACTTAGAGTTAGAAGTCGAAGAACCCTGGGCGTTGTTAGAACATATGGATCGCCCTGGCGATGAGGCTCTTGCCGGTTCCCGATTCGCCGGTCATCAGCACCGTCGTCCGCGTCGGTGCAACCGCGTTGACAAGTTCGTAGATCCGCAGCATCCGCGGATCGGTACCGACGATCGATTCAAGGCCACCGCGACGGTCGAGTTGCTGGCGAAGCGAGCGGTTCTCTGCGAGGAGCGCCTGTCGCTGGATTGCCCGCTCGATCGCCAAAGCGAGTTCCTCATCGATGAGCGGTTTGGTCAAGAAGTCGCTGGCGCCTTCGCGGATCGCCTCGACTGCCGTCTCGACGGTGCCGTATCCAGTGATCGCGATGACTGCGGGAGAGTGCCGCTCCTCGCGAACTGCGCGGATCAAGTCGAGCCCGCCCGTTCCGGAGGATCCGCCTGCGGTCAATCCAGGCATCGCGATGTCGGTCACTAGGACCGCGTAGGGCGTTCGGGCTCCGGTCTCGTCGCCCACTTCGGCGGAGCGCAAGAGATCGAGCGCCGGGGCGACGCCGTTGGCGACATCGACCGCGTAGCCACGCTCCGTCAGAAAGGAGGCGAGGGAGTCAGCCACGATCGCGTCGTCGTCGACGACAAGAATGCGGCGACGAGCGACGGGGCTTTTGGCGGGGATCTTGGTGGTGTCGGACAAGGTTGCAGTGGAGCGATGGATCACGCGGCTCGCGATCGACGCAAGCGAGCGAGGGGAATGTCAACACGAACGATGGCACCGCGGCCAAAAGGGATGTTTGAGAGTTCCAGCGTGCCTCCGATGCCGCTCAGCACGCTTCGAGCGACTTCGAGCCCGATGCCGTGGCCGCCGGGTTTCTTCGTTTTGCAGGTGTGGTCCGTGACACCCGGTCCGTTGTCGACGACGTCGACGAGCAACCGGTCGCCGCGACACCGCAGGCAGACTGTCACCGACGGAGGCGCGCTTTCGCGTGGAGTGCTGGCACAGGCCTCGATGGCGTTTCGGATGGTGTTTCGAAGGACCGGCTCCAGGGGCCCGGCGTCCAAAGCGCTCGCCTCACGGTCGCACTCCACGCGGATCGCGACGGAGGATTCTTCGGCGAGCCCGGAGAGCATCCGGACGACGTGTCGGACGGTTTCCCCGAGCGGGTGGGGGGTGTCGAACGCGGCCGGGATTGTTGGGAGCGTTGCGCAGACGGCCTTCGAATCACTGCCAAGGAGCGTTCGCTCCAATGCCTTCGACATCGCGGCCAGCCCTTGTTCCGCCGTTTCCAACTGTGCACTGAGCAGCGCGTCGTGCGTCATGCGGCGGGCCGCTCGAAGCGTTCGGAGCGAACCGTCCAACAACGAGTTGAGTTCGTGCGCGAACGCCTGCAGCGTCGGCGGCCGCGGTGACTCGTTGTCGGCGCTCTCTCGGTTGACTCGATCGACCATGGTGGGATCATCGACCGGAGCGGGGCATGGCTGAAGGCGTCGTCTTCGCGAACGGGGCCGCTCGACAGTGCCGCCAATGAATCGTCGATTGCGTTGGATAGAGTCTCGGCAACCCCAACGGGAACCCGTCTTGGGAGCGTCTCGCGCGTTTCGGATCAATCCGTTGCGGCGTCAGTCTTTATAGGACCCAGTCAGCGCGGTGGCGCGGATCGTCTGGCTACCCAAGGTCCTGGGATTCAGATGGTTTCGTGTCACTGCCTGAATTGCGAGAACATCGCGGAGAAGGGCTACCAAACGTCCTGCGATTCGGATAGCTTCGTATCCAACTAGCGGCGTCGTCACGGTGTTGGAGGAGACATCGTGATTGACGCCGCAGTTGTTTTTGTCTCGCGCGAGGAGCGACACATCCGGGCATCCACCGTGCATATGCACGCGATGCGATGCGATGCGAGGGCAGCGTTTCTGGTTGGAGTTCCCACGATCCGCCGATCGCAGAGTCCAATGCGATTCGTTTTGTTCGCCGCGTCCCTGTTGGGTCTCGCCTCGCTGGCAAGCGGCGACGCTCGTTCGGAGTCGCCTCGTACGATCGTTCGCAACGCGACACTCGCGCTCTTGGCTGAAGACCAGCCGACATCCACCCTGGCCAATCGGACGATCGTCATTCAGGACGGACTGATCACTGCGATCCTGACCAACGAGGATGACGGCCTGAAAGCGGGTGATTTGCTTGTCGACGCGGGCGGAGCGTGGGTCCTGCCCGGTTTCGTCGAAGGCTCGACGGCGCTGATGGCCTCCTACTCGGAGTGCACCCGTTTCCCGCTCCGTGGTGTCACGACGATCGTCGGCCGTTTTGGCGAAAGGCGACGCCGATGGTTCCGACACATCGAGAGCACTGCGGCATTTCAGTTGCCGGATCTCAAAGAGTTGCCTGAGGTGCTGTCGCCGCTCTCACCGTCGCCTCCGGCTGCCACCCGCGACGCTCGCGCCGTCCAGCTTCGAGAGCGCACCCTCGGGTCCGCGAAGAGATTTGGCCTCTTGGACCGTGGCCGAATCGCCATCGGAGCTCGCGGTGACCTGATGATCGTGACCGCCGACCCGTTCGAGGATCTTGCCGGGGTCGAGGCACCCAAGGAAGTGTTCGTTGGTGGCGTACCGATGAGAATCGCGGAGCTCGAGACGGCCCGAAAGATGTTCGCAGAGGCGGACGCCGAGCTGGCGGGCCTTCCGGCGCCAACACCCGATCGGCAGGTCTATCTCATCGAGAGCAGCGGGTTGCGCGTGGGGCGACTGTCGCTTACCGCCGACGCGACTGCGGGCGAGGAGTTCTGGGGACCGCCGGTCCGTCAGGCGACGAGCTGGACCATTTCAGGGGCCGGCTCAGCGTGGCTGTTGTCGATGTCGCAGGTGAGACCGCACGGTCAGACAATCGACATGTCGCTCGAGCAAAAAGACCTGCAGATCGCGGCGAAACTCAGCGTTCGCGGCGTGGACGAAAGCTCGGAGTCCGCACTCCTTGAGGCCGGTGCAGAGCATCCGCTGCTTGATCCGATGAGTCTGACTCTTCGCCTGCGGGATCGGATTCGAGGACTCAAGAACGGTGAGAGAATCGAACTGGATGTCGTCGAGCCGGTTCCGATGCCCGGAGCAATCAAGGTCGGGATTCGAACGATCCGGGTGGTGGCGGTTGATGCGGTCGAAGCAGAGGTCCCGACCGACGCCGGGGAACGGGTTTTCCGAATCGAATCGCCCGACGGTGGCATCATCGCTTGGGTCGTCACCGACGAGGCGGCCAATCCGATTCGTGGTTCGCTGCCAGCACCGGAGGGGGTCACTGAGTACCTCGGTGTCCCCAAAGCGGCATCTTCACCGCAACCACCAGCCCAGACACCAGCCATAAGACAGGCTCCCGCCGTGGTGATACCGGTACGACCAGCTCGTGAAGCTGGTAATCGCTCGGAGTGAGCGATCGGAAGCAACAGAACTGCAAAACCCTCGTTCGACGAGCTTGCTCGTCGTGGGGACGAGTCAGCCAGTCCGAATGGTCCTAGGAGTTCACATGTCGTCTTACTTGTCGCCGATGCACCGAATCAGTCTTCTCTCGATCGCCTTGGTCGCCGTCGTCGCTTCGGTGACGGCCGTACCGCTGGCAGTCGCGCGACAGTCCGCACCACCACCAGCGCCGGCGAAGGACGCGCCCAGTGCTGAAACTGGTGGTCAAACTGGTGGCCAACAGGACGGCGCTCAGGGCGGCGGCCGTCGTGGCGGTGGCATGGGCGGCATGGGCCGCATGTTTGGCGGAGGCGGCGGTGGTGGTGGCGGTGGCGGCCCGGGGGGAGGCGGGCTTCGCGACATGCGCGAGCAGTTCGACGCCGACTTCCTTCGACGCGACGTTCCGATCTTTCGCGAGCAACTCAAGCTCGATGAGGGCCAGACCCTCATCCTCGAAACGCTCATAAAGGACTACGAAGACGAGTACACCAAGGCCTCGGGAGAAGCGCAGACGAAGATGACCGAACTGGCGCAATCGATGTTCGCCAACATCGTCACGCCCCAGATGCGAGAACGCTTCCAAAGTCAGATGCAGAACATCCAGCAGGAGCTCCAGCAGCTCGCGCAAGAGAAGGGCGGCGAGATTGACGAGGAGACTCGCCGAGCGTTCTTCCGTGACCGCATGCAGAAGATGCAGGCCGAGGCGATGGAGGAGCGCAAGGCTGCTGGTGCCGATACTGAGATGAAGAAGACTCTTGGGGAGATGTTCGACAAGATGTCGACGTGGATGACTCAGAAGGAGGCAATGCGGACCAAGTTCGTCGACAGCCTCAAGGCTGGCTTGAACGACGAGCAGCTTGCGCACTGGCCTGCGTTCGACCGCTTCCTGACTCGCGAGAAAACGCTACCGAAGGGACGCCTTGCGGGCGAGAGCACCAACATGTTTCTGGTGATTGATGAACTCAAGATGCCGGAGACGGAGTTGGCCAAGGTCATCAAGAACCTCGACGACTACGAGCTTCGGCTCGACGCGGCACTCAAGTCGCGCAACGAATATCTCGGAAGCAGCATGGCCAAACTCTTCAAGGCGATGCAGGATGGCGATGCGAAGGATGGGACTCGGATCATGGATCGTCAGGTCGAGCTGCGCACGGCCGTTCGCGACGTGAATGACGAGTTCCGCACGACGATCGTCGGCAGCATGGGAGACAGTGAGTGGGCGAAGAAGTTCGAGACCGCCTCCCTCAAGGAGGGATACGAGCGAGTCTATCGGCCGACGACCACCGAGCGGTCCTTCGACAAGGCGCTGGAGCTCACCGATCTCGGCGAGGCCGTACGAACCAGTGTGATTGAGTTGCAGCGAGGCTACCTCGCCGAACTCGGCATGAAGAACAGCGAGATTCTGGCTGCAACCCGCAAGAACGAGCCCCCGCAGCTCGCCGCGGAATCAGGACGCTTCGTCACCATGATGGCTGGCGCCATGAACGGAGATATCTCCGGTTTCGGCCCAGGCGGCGGTGGGGATCGAGGTCCGGATCCGGTGCGCGAGCAGTACGACGTCCGCAACAAGATGAGCGACGGCTATCTTGACCGACTCAAGGCGCTGCTCACGCCGGAGCAGGTCGCGGAGTTGCCCAAGCGGGAGAGTCGCGGCGGCGGAGGTGGCATCAGCCGCATGCTCGATTCCATGCCGCAGGCGCAGCGCGACGACATCATGAAGCGATTCGACAAGAACAAGGACGGCCAGCTCGACGATTCTGAGCAGGGCGAGGCGTTCCGTAGCATGCGTGAGGAGTTCGGCGGCGGCCGCGGTGGCCCGGGTGCTGGTGGTGGCGGCGGTGGCGGCGGTGGCCGCGGCGGAGCGTAACTCGCACCATCGACGTCCAGCGACCTCGCGACGAAACGAAGACCGGCCGCGCGCTCCTGCGCGGCCGGTCGTTCTTTGTGCCGGTCATTCTCTGGTCGCCTAGCGATTCGCTCCAGCGGTCCATCGAAGCGTCGCCTTTGCGAAACGCTCGCCGAACATCTGTGCTGTTGTCCGATCGGAGTCGGGCGGAGCCTCGTTCGGCGGGGCCTGATCGGACTGCGTCATCACGCCCAACCACGCTCCCACACGATTGATGTTCGGTGCCTGCTCCGGTCGGTAGATGCTCGGCATCACGCCCTGGCTGACCCACAGCATGCTGTGCTGGCTGGCGAAGACGATCATCGAAGTGAGCGAATGCAGCTTGTCGCCGCTGAGGGCGCCGGAGTTCGAGAAGCCGCCCGCGAGCTTGTCCTTCCAGGCCTGCTTCATCCACAGCGCCGACGAATGCTCCATGAACGCCTTCATCTCCGAGGCGATGTTACCCATGTAGGTCGGTGAGCCGAAGATGATCGCGTCAGCGGCGTTCAACTCAGTCCAGCGGCCGATGTAGCCCTTTTCGCGATCGGGCGCCGCAAGCTCCGTGACGTTGATCAGCGTTCCGGTGACACCAGCAACGGCGTTGATGCCACGGAGCACGTAGTCTGCGACGGCTTTCGTGTGTCCGTAGCGGCTGGCGAAGACGATTGCGATGCTGGCCATGAGTCCCTCTCCCTTATTCGGGCCGCATGCTATCCCATCGGTCCGGTCGTCGAACGAGTCGAGCCGATATCCTCCGCACCATGTCGTCTGCTCCGGAGGCCTCTGACGCCGCCATCGTGCGCGCCCTGACTCACGTGATCGCTGCTGATCCGTGGCCGGCGCCGCATACCGATCCTCCGCAGCGCGATGAAGTGATTGCCGCGTTGGACCGCGTGCGAATCATGCTGTTTCCGCGCGTCGCTCCCAGTCAACCGAGGACCCCGATCGAGTTCGAGTCGTTCATCCATCGACAATTGACCGATCTTCGGCCGCGGCTCTTTCGTCAAGTCGTCTCGGCGTACGCAAGCGCGACCTCCGCCGATGATCGCATCGCTCCGGTCCAACGCGCGACTGAGGCGATGACCGGATTCCTGACGCAACTCGGCGAGATCCGCGAGACGCTCGCGGTCGACGCCCAGGCCGCCCACGACGGCGACCCCGCCGCCCGCAGCGTCGATGAAGTGGTGCTCTGCTATCCGGGCTTTTATGCCCTCACGATTCATCGCGTCGCGCACGCCCTGCACCGGCTCGGCGTGCCCCTTGTTCCTCGAATGATGTCCGAGTGGGCGCACACTTCGACGGGCATCGACATCCATCCCGGCGCAGCGATCGGCAAGGGATTCTTCATCGATCACGGCACCGGTGTCGTCATCGGTGAAACCGTGTCGATCGGGGAGCACTGCAAGATCTATCAGGGCGTGACGCTCGGAGCCCGCAGCTTCGAACGCGACGAATTCGGTCGACTGCGCAAGAGCTACAAGCGTCATCCGACACTCGAGGATCATGTGACCGTCTATGCGGGGGCCACGATCTTGGGCGGTGACACGGTCATCGGACGCGGGAGCGTGATCGCCGGCGGCGTCTTCGTCACCCAGAGTGTTCCGCCGAATCATCTGGTCGCACAGGGTCGCCCGGAGTTGCGGGTGCTCGAACAGCGGACCGGGCTCTGATCCGTGCAGGACCCGAACGATCGCCCTCTGCGGCTGCGTGATGCGTTCCTCTCGCCGCGTTGCCTCACGATGGCTGCGTTGGGATTCGCCAGCGGCCTTCCATACGCGATCGCGAACGAGACATCGACCGCGATGCTCGCGGAGATGAAGATCGATCGTTCAACGGTCGGTCTGCTCGGCGCGATCGGCACACTGTATGCCTTCAAGTTTCTGTGGTCGCCGATCGTCGATGCCCGCGCCGTGCCGGGATTGGGGCACCTCGGTCGACGACGATCATGGCTCTTCCTGACTCAACTGTTGCTGGTCGTTCTGCTGGTTGGCCTGGCGTTCGCCGCGCCCTCGGGCAAGGGCTCGCCGCTCACCATGTTCGCAATCGTCCTGGTCGCGGTCGCCTTCATCTCCGCGACCCAGGACATCGTGGTGAACGCTTGGACCGTGGACACGTTCGCACGACGAGAACTTGGCATCGGCAGTGCGATGAGCGTCGGTGGCTATCGAGTCGCACTCCTGGTTGGCGCGGCGGTCGCAATGCAACTCGCCGCTCTCGTCGGCTGGCGCGGCGCATTCGTGGCTCTCGCCGCGATGATGGGCGTCGGACTTTGTGCCACTCTCCTAGCGAGAGAACCGTCTGAGTCGATGGCCGAACCAGTCGGCTTCCTGGCCTCGCTCGGCGCGCCCATCAACGAACTGGTCGTGCGTCTCGGCACCGGCTTGCTTGTTGTCGCTGGCATGGTGCTTCTCTTTCGACTGCCAGATCAACTGGGCAACGCGATGCAGAAGCTGCTGCTCCTGGAAACGCTCGAATACGAGAAGACGCAGTACGGCTACGTGCGCAATGGCATCGGGCTTGCGGCGACAATCCTCGGGTCGCTCATCGGAGGGGCGGTGGTTGCGAGATTCGGAATCGTGCGAGCACTCGTGGCGGGAGCGCTCCTGCAGGCCGCGAGCAATCTCGGATTCGCATGGCTCGCGACCGCTGTTGTCCCGTTGGGCGGCACACCCCAGCCTTGGTTGTCGCAGTCCATTCTGCAACTGCTCGCGGTCACCAGTTTCGAGAATCTCTGCGCTGGCTTCGTCTCAACGGCATTCGTTGCGTGGCTCATGTCGCTCTGCAATCGCCGGTTCGCCGCGACCCAGTACGCGATTCTCTCAGGTGCGATGGCCTTCACCGGTGGCATTGCGACTGGACTGAGCGGCTTCCTCGCCGAGGCGACCTCCTGGACGACGTTCTTCACGTGGACGGCGATCGCCGGAATCCCGAGTCTGGCGCTGGCGATGCTTGCGGGGCGCGTCACCGTGCGCTCGGAAACGTAGCCTTGCGGGGGCGTCCTATCGTGGAATCGCCGAAGACGGCACTTTGGCGGCACGAAGCACGATCGTGTCGTTCGAATTCTCTATAATCCTCGCTTTTCCCGCGAGATCCCGACGCGAACCTCACCATGGCACACGCTCACGATCCGTTCAACGCCCGCGCAACGCTCGACACTCCGTACGGCCCCAAGTTCTATGTGCGTCTCGAAGCGCTTTCGGGCCTCGGTCCGATTCACCACTTGCCGTACTCGATCAAGGTGCTTCTCGAGAGTTGCCTGCGGAACCTCGATGGACATGTGGTGACGGAAGAGCACGTCCGCAAGATCGCGAAGTACGACCCGCGCAATCCCGGCGAGGACGAGATTCCGTTCATGCCCGGTCGTGTGGTGCTTCAGGATTTCACCGGCGTCCCGTGCGTCGTCGATCTCGCTGCAATGCGGGCTGCCATGAAGCGTCTCGGCGGTGATCCGAGCAAGGTCAATCCACTGGTTCCTTGCGATCTCGTCATCGATCACTCGGTGCAGGTCGATGCGTTCAATTCCAGCGTTGCGCTCACCATCAACTCGAAGAAGGAGTTCGAGCGCAACAACGAGCGATACGAGTTCCTCAAATGGGGACAGTCGTCGTTCTCGAACTTTTCTGTGGTGCCGCCAGCGACTGGCATCGTGCATCAAGTGAACCTTGAGTATCTCGCAAAGGTTGTCTGGGAGAAGGACGGCGTCCTGTATCCAGATTCCCTCGTCGGTACTGATTCGCACACGACGATGATCAACGGACTTGGAGTGGTCGGTTGGGGCGTCGGCGGCATCGAAGCCGAGGCTGTCATGCTTGGACAGCCGATTTACATGCTCATCCCGGAAGTGATCGGCGTGAAGCTCACCGGCAAGCTGCCCGAGGGCGTGACCGCGACCGATCTGGTCCTCCGTGTGACGGAGGTGCTGCGAAAGCACGGCGTTGTGAACAAGTTCGTCGAGTTCTTCGGCCCGGGCCTCGCGGAAATGCCGCTGGCGAATCGCGCGACCATCGCGAACATGGCGCCGGAGTACGGAGCGACGATCGGGTTCTTCCC
>JBBQCR010000107.1:0-9877 GCA_038318935.1 Phycisphaerales bacterium | reverse complement strand
ACGCGGCCGGCCCTCTCTCAACGAATCCAAGCGTGGAACCGTCGCGCCAACCGTCGCAAAACGCGCATCACCTGGTCCTTTACTCGGAAAGCCGCCCGGAAGAAGTTTAAATACAAACCATCCACGCGGTCAGAGACCTAGTAGGGAGTTGGCCCCAAGCCTTCCGGTTGATCGCGTCGGTCCCTGGTGCAGAGTCGCCGAAGTGCATCCCCAGCCCATTCGCATCTTTGTTCTGCATGTGGATCAGCGCCTCGTGAGTCGCAGTCTGCACGAGATCTCCCTGACCCAAACCGCTGTTGATCGGTGTTCGCCGTCCAGTGGCTTCCCGGAACGAACCGAACCTCTCGATCCGTGCTCCGATGATTGCTAGCAGCGTCGCGGAACGTGCTCTCGGCGCCGGCCCCATTGGCCTTCTCAGCCTCCGTGGCAGCACTCTCTAGATTACTAATGATCCTTAGACAATTCGCATCCTCGACGCCGTTCTTGTCGTTCTTGCAGAGGCCAAACGGGTCCGAGAAACTCACGGGATCCCCGCCTGCGAAGCCGTACAGGTTCATCCCACCAGCGAGGCCCAAGGGGTCTTCTTGGGTGAATCACCCTCGCGCGCCGTCGTACCTTCAGGCGTGGTTGCACTTGCAGATCGTACATCAAGAGAATCTTCCGATACGACCTGACCCAGCTGACGTTCAACTAGCCCTGGCCGTCCAATTCTGGAAGCTTGGACAGCGCCGCGAGCACCTGTTCTTTGAGCTCGGGAATACGCTCATTGACCGCCGCCCAGACGACCTCAGGGTCGATATCGAAGTAGCCGTGCACGAGGTGATTGCGCATCCCGATGATCAGCCTCCATGGCACTTCTGGGTGCGCGTCGCGAAATGCTGGCGACAAATGGCGCGAAGCCTCGCCGATGATCTGGAGCCGGTTCACCATCCACACCTGTGTCCGTTCATCTGCATCGAACGATTCACGGGTGGAGCGATACCGCTCGATGTCAGCAATCGCGTCCTGAATATCCAACAACGAGGCGTGGTCGGATCTCATGGACTCGGGACGTCAGACAGGGATCGCGTCGCGCAGCACTCGCTCGCGCATGCGCGGTCGGAGGCCGCGTTCAGTCACTACGTCGACGCGGCGCCCGAGCAGGTCCTGCAGGTCCATCAGCAGTCCCCCGATGTCGAACAGGCTGCGGCCCGGCGTCATTCGCACGAGGAAATCGATATCGCTCGATTCATCGGCATCTCCCCGAGCCACGGAACCAAAAACGCGGACGTCTGTTGCGCCGTATTTCGTGGCAAGACGGAGGACTTCGGCTCGATGGCGTTCCAAAGTAGCGGCGGCAGTCATGTTTCCAAGATACGTGTTCGTGCCGGTCGGGTCTATGCGTCGAGCACCGCGCGGCGTGGCTTGGAGTGTCTTCGCCGTTCTCGGCGCTATGGTGCAGATCGCTTTCGTGGAGCCTCCGGAGCCTGCCATGACGCCGACCGACCGTTCACCAAGGAGCTCGACCGCCGTCTCGCGTAGGTGCGCCAGGACGCCGGCCGCACGCAGCACGTCGTGCCCAAGCTCCCCGGGTCCTTGCCGTCCGCCCCAGAGTGCTGCTCGGCGGGACCGGCGCCCAGCCCGACAAGCGCGGGCCCGCCTCCACTCTGCATCGCCAGATTGCGTGCGTGAGCCGCCTCCCCAGGGCCCAGCAGCTCACTGTGGCCACGGTCACGGTGCGGAGCAAGCCGGGGGGGCTGAAGATCGCCGAGTCGCCATTGCGGAGGTGCCGCTGGTAACCGGGGAGTCCACCCACCGTCACCGCTTCGAGCGTATCGGGGGTATCGAGTGTGGGGCTCACGGTCCAGATCGTACTCGTGAGTCGCTTGTACAGGCGCGTGCTGCCGTCACCGCCGACCCAGAGGCGATCGGCGGTATCACATCCAAGGCTCGTGGTGTTTGAAAGTGCTCATAGGTCGCCAGCGGCAGGTCGTGGCCAGTCGCGCGGTCGCGGACTGGGGCACGTCAATGCGCAGCTTCTGATCGGCCACATAGATCGAGCCCGGCTGTTTGCCCCATCGCACGCGCTCCGGATGGGCGTCGGCGTGCGAATAGCGTGGGCCGGCAAGTGCGGTGACTTCCTGGAGCAGGGCCTGCTCGACCGCCTTGAGGCCCAAGGGAATGAGCGTCTGGATCAGCGCGAGCATCGCGGTGCCGTCATCGATCGGGATCGCGAGCTGCGTCGCACGGGGGGCCGGCGTGATGCCGCCAGGCTGGCCCGGCGGAGCCGTCTGTCGTACTCTTGGCATGGGTGGTGTCCTCGGAGTGAGAGCGGAAATCCTGGTCAGGATCAACGCTCGAATATCGAGGCACCGAGCAGGGTCATCTTCTCCGCGGCCGTGAAGGTCTTGCGAGTGCGTTTCATAGGGGTATCCTCCTGCACAATTCTACAAGGGGGACACTCCAGTTCCAGCTGAAGCATTACAGTTTCGACGGGGTCGTCGCATGCAACACGCTCCTGAGGCTGGGCGATAGCAGCGCCGGAAAGAGCGGTCGTGTCCACCTACGCCCCTGTCTTAATTCGCCCGACCCTCTCTCTGCCCCACCCCGCCGCCCCGAGCGAAACGCCGTGCGATCTGAGGGCAAACACGCAGCGGCCAAGTAGGAATCCCGGCCGAGAGCAGATCCTTCTCGCCTGGGCTTCGGCATGCTCAGAATGCATCGGGCTTAGCCTAGGGTTACCCGCGGAGAAAGCACCGACCACTGCTGTCGGAACAGTCAAGCGATCCCCAATCGCAAGGAGCCCGCGTTGGAGGGAAGGTGTTTGCCTGCACGCCGTTGGCGAGAATAAAGACTTCTCGTCTTTGCCAAGCGAGACGACGCTATCACCTCTTTTGCCGTAGTCGAACGGGGATTTCAAGGCCCAACGAGTTAGGAGAACCGCTGAAACGAACATACAGGGAACCCATTCGCTGTAACCGGTCAACCCCGATTTCCCGAGAAACGAGCTCGACACTCACCGGACGTCGCCAGTCTAGGATTGGTCCGACAACGCCGCTTACTACGGCACTGTCGAACACCGCTGGGCTGGCAGAATCGGCTATTGCCAGAAACACAAACTGAGAGTCGGCGCGCGGCGCAGTTGCGCCGACCCCCGCGATTTGTGTAATCGATGCGACGGATCGACCATTCAGCGTGACGTTCGAGCCCTCACGCGCACTAATCACGTTGCCGTGTACTCCTTTCAGGGCCCGGCCGAACTCACGCATTGATCCGCGAATAAAGACGGCGCCGACCCCGAAAGCAAGAAGGCACACGATGACAGCCGACGATACCAAACTTATGGCCAAGCGCTTGAGGCTCATGGCGTCATGGGATACAGCCCGAAGTTCATGCCAAATGTCCGAATGGCGTAGATATTGGCCTGCGCGTTGCCGTTGATGATGATACCAGGGTGGAACGGAAGGTTCCAGGCTCCGATTAGAGAAAATGCACCACTTGCTACGTCGTAGATTCCCTTGTTGATGGTCACGACATTGTTGAGAGACTTATAACTGACCCGAGTGGTCCCAATCGCCGTGAGCACGACAGCGTTACTCTGAATTGTGAGGCGAAGCGTGGCCGCGTCCACCTTGAGCCCCAAGTCGCCCAGGTTGTAGGCGCCGGCTACCGTTCCCAGCAGAAAGGACACCTGATTCGAGTTAGTCCCGCCGGAGCCGGGCTCTCCGAAGACTGTGCTCGGCTGTCCGCTCAGCGTCGTTGCGCCCCAGCCGCTACCATAACTGGGAGGCGCCGACGCGGTGACGACCATAGGAGCTAAGACCGCGGGCGCAACACACCATGTTTTTCCATTACCTCGCGAGTCCGGATTCGCGACGAATCCGTCTGGACACGTACCCTCGGGATCGCGGAGATTGATCGCGTCGCCATTACCATAGGCGTATATATTGAGCCCACCCATGATCCCGATCGGATCTTCCTGCGTGAACATCCCCATCGCCGGATCAAACTGCCGCGCCCGCATGTCGAGCACCCCGGTCGCGTTCCGGTTCCCATCCACGAGCGTCCCCCACCATACCGGGATCCCGATGTCCGACACCGGCCGCTGAAACCCGATCGCCTGATCGGCCCCCGGCCACCGTGTCACCTCGCAGCCCGTCACCGCGCCGGGCCGGCCGCAGTCAATGGGCTTCCCGGCGTCTGACCCGCTGGCAACGGTGGCAAAATCAATCGCCCCCTGCCAGTCCCGGTGGAGGACGAGCGCCTGTGTCCGCATGTAGGACTGCCGCACCAGCCCGAGTGGCTGATCGATGCCGTCGCCGTGGAGATACGCGACGATCCCGAATTGGTCCAGCTGATTCGAGTCCGTGCCCGCGTCGTTCTCGAGCACGGCGGCGCTCACGGTGTCCGAGCCAGCTTGTCGGATCTCGTACAGCACCTGCGCCCCATCGTACACGAACCGCTCGATCGTACTGAGACAAATCGGCATCGCATTGACATCGGCCCCGGGACAGTACGGATCGCGATGGGCTCGCACCCACACCCGCCGGCCGAGGGCGTCGTAGCGGTACTCCTCGAAGACGCCGCGCCCGACGCCCGCATTCGGCGCGATCCGGACTGACGTGATCCTCAAACGTGATCTGGCGGTAGTGTTAGGATTCCACCAAGCTACCGCCCTGCTGGATTTAGCACTCTGCCATCACTTTATTCCAGTTGAAGTTTTGCAATATCTGGGAAGTCAACGACCGCTCGCCCATCTTCGCGAAATAACTCGACTTCGGCTAATCGCCCTTCTTTAGCGTGCAGCAGCAAATGAATCACGCCGCGATCACGATCGACGGCAACGGCCTCCGCCACTACGCCGCTACACGGAGCGGCTTCGACGTCGTTGGGTACATCAAAGAGGATCGCCGGTTGACCAAGAGAATCGAGCCAAGACACTGTTGCGCGCTTGGCCTGCGCAAGCAGTGCCTCACGGCAAGCGTGACCCAGTGGTAGCATCCGCTCCAGAATGTTGAATTCACGCTCCAAGATCGAGTGCGGTTGTCTAAGCTCATCGCGTGCACGCATGCAATCCTCTCAACGGCGAAAGAGACCCGAAACAGGAAAATACGTTCCAACATTGAATACTCTTGGGGCCACTTCGAAGGCCCGATACTGAATCCACTGGCCACCGACTTGGACCCAACCAAAGTGGCTCCCCGCGGCACGTCCCAAGATATTGAGTCGGATAGCTTCTTCTACTGCCGCGTGGCCAAGGCCGGTTCCAGCGAGATGCCGAGCCGCATGAGCGGTCTTGAATCCAACTCGTTCCGCCAATCCGAGCCCAGCGCGAGCCTCCGGCCCGCCGATCGGGATCGCCAATGCGAGCTTGAATGCACCGCTTGCAATATTGCCATGTGTAATATCGTCGACACCACGACCGAGATCATTGATTCCGCTCAGGTCTCCGAACGTATTCATCGCATTACCAAACGCTCCGAGCATCGCGAATGGATTGCGGCCGCCCCAGGTCTCAATGCCGAATCCCGCATCGACGCGCCAACCATCGCCCGTTAAGCATTCCTTCCAGTCATGCCACGAATTGTTGTCATCCTGGTGGAAGACGATCTTCGATGCCTGACCTTCGGCGCACATACCCGACGGATCGCGCATGTTGACGGCATCGCCGCCGCCAAATCCATACGTGTTTAGGCCACCCCCGATCCCCATCGGATCTTCCTGCGTGAACATCCCCATCGCCGGATCAAACTGCCGCGCCCGCATGTCGATCACCCCGGTCGCGTTCCGGTTCCCATCCACCAGCGTCCCCCACCACACCGGGATTCCGATGTCCGACACCGGCCGCTGAAACCCGATCGCCTGATCGGCCCCTGGCCACCGGGTGGTCTCGCACCCCGCCACCGCGCCTGGCCGGCCACAGTCGATGGGCTTCCCCGCGTCCGACCCGCTGGCAACGGTGGCAAAATCAATCGCCCCCTGCCAGTCCCGGTGGAGGACGAGCGCCTGCGTCCCCGAATAGGACCGCCGCACCAGCCCGAGCGGCTGATCGATGCCGTCGCCGTGGAGATACGCGACGATCCCGAATTGGTCCGGCTGATTCGAGTCCGTGCCCGCGTCGTTCTCGAGCACGGCGGCGCTCACGGTGTCCGAGCCGGCCTGTCGGATCTCGTACAGGACCTGCGCCCCATCGTACACGAATCGCTCGATCGTACTGAGACAGATCGGCATCGCATTGACGTCGGCCCCTGGACAGTACGGATCGCGATGGGCTCGCACCCACACCCGCCGGCCGAGGGCGTCGTAGCGGTACTCCTCGAAGACCCCGCGCCCAACCCCGGCGTTCGCGGCAATCTGGGATGTGTCGATGCCCGTCAGGTTGTCATTCGTCGTGGTGAGCTCGGCCGCGAGCAGGCGCCCGTCGCCCGCATACTGATTGGTCAGCATCGACCCCGACGCCAGCCACGTGGACGTCTCGCATTGGAACTGCTCGCCGCAGCCGGTGCTCCAGCGGAAGTGTCGCTCCCGACTGAGGACATTGCCTCCCGCATCATAATGCGCGATCAACGTGTCGCTGGCGCCGGTGGTCGGCGTATTGCTCACCGTGCTCAGGCGCGTCGAATGCGGTTCGTACTCGAGATCGTACAGGCCGGCGAAGTGCGGCGCGTCGGTGATGCGTTGGAGGGCGTTGCCGAGCGCGTCCCGCGTGTATGACTCACTGTGCGTGCCGCCGGCAGAGAGTACGCTCCCGAGGCCCGTGTAGGTGAACGGCGTCGTCTGCGACGTGCTGAAGGTGGTCGACTGCGTGGAGAGCACCTTGCTCCGCCCGTCGAAGCTGAAGCTGTCGTTGTGAAAGGCGGCGAGCGCGCCGCTCGTTTCCACTCGCTGGTACGCTCGCCCCAACTCGTCGTGCGTGAATACCTGACGCGTGCCGTCGCCCGCGATGAGCGAATCCAGCACGCCGGCCGTGTCACTGAAGTAGTGGAATGTGCCGTGGGCGCCGGACGCCACGGTCCCGAGTGCCCCCGTGACCTGGTCGTACGTGTAGCTCACGCCGCCGAGGAGGCCGAGGCCCGTCGGCTCCGTCATAGCGGTGCGGCGGCCCTCGACGTCGTAGGTGTAGCCGATCGCGTACGCGTGCCCGAACGTCGGGGCCGACCCCAGATCGGCGTTCGCGATGCGGAGCGTGTCGTACAGCAGCGCGCCGCCCAGACTGTAGCGCCGACTCACCTGGGCGGAATTGTTGTTCGCGGCGATCAGGTTGCCGCTGGCGTCATAGTCGAAGGTCTGCACGTCGGCCGCGGCCTGCGGGGTATAGGCGTTCGTCACCCCGCTGATGTACCGATGCAGGGGCCGGTTCAGCACGTCGTAGACGATGGAATCCGTCCCGGTCGCAGTCGTGCTCTTGACGACGTGGCTTGCGGCGTCGTACAGCAGCGTGGCGACCAGCGGCCCGCCGGGGCGATAGGGATCGAAGCGGTGCAGCGGCCGACCGGCGCGATCGTAGTCGGTGGAGTCGGTGATCGTATTCGGCGTGCCGGTGTACGGCGCCGCATACCGGTGCACCGCCGTGGCATTGCCGACCGCGTCGTAGGTCGTGGTGACGTGCACGGCCTGCCAGGTCGATGGCGAGGCGGCGCTCGACGGCGCGGAGTCGACGACGGCGACGGCGCGGCCCATCAGATCATACGTTGTCCGCTGGCGCCGCTGGAGCAGCGGCGTCGTCGTGGGGGCCGAGATCGGGGTCACGGTCACTGAGTCGCGCCCCACTGCGTCGCGGGTCACGGTCGTGGTCAGCCCGTTCGGCGCACTGACGGTGTGGAGGTTGCCGAAGCCGTCGTACGCATATTCGGTCGGCGTGGGCGTCAGCGGTGTCGAGACGAACTGCACCTGGTGCGTGACCGGATCATACTGATACGTGGTGCGCTGTACAGGCGCGGCGGGGCTGCCCACGTACTGCTCGAGCAACTGGCCGGTAGCGGCATCGTACGCCGCGTGCGTCACGATTCCCGCGGGCGACGTGTCCGTCGTGACCTCGTCCCAGGTGTCATGCCACACGTAGGTCGTGATGGCATCCTGCGTGGCGGCGCCTCCCGGAAGACTGTTGGGGCTCGTGGCGGTGACCGTGTGAGGCAACGCCCGACCGGGATAGTAGTCGGTGGTAGTCGTGAAGCCGCGCGGAGAGCGCGGCGGGCTTGCGCACGAGGGCAAGGTGGGCCGTGCCCGCCGATGTGCTGCTCGGCGTCGCCAGCGCGCGCGGGGGCAGATCGTCCGGCACGCGCGGGCCCGCGTCCAAGCTCGAGAGCCAGCTCGAGCGCCTGAGCCGCCTGCCCAAGGCCCAGCAGCAGGTCGTCCTCGCCATGCTCGACGGCGTGCTTCTCCAGCACGGGTAAGCCCGCCGCATGGGCGCGCCGACGAATCACCGCTGGCTCGAGTTGACGCGCTATGTACGCAGCGAGTTCCGCCGGTACCGCCACGATCCCGGACACACGCTCGAGCTTCTCGCCGAAAAGAATCAACTGCGCGCGCGATTCGTGCGTTGAGGCGGGGACGCGTGGATCACACGCGAGCTCACCGATGAGCTGGGGCGGGGCGATCTTGCCGCCCTCGCCCGCGCCTTCTACCAGCGCCACCGCGCGGCGCTCAGCGGCAAAAGGAAAGGAAGCCCGATCGAGCGACGATGCTCGGCCGGGCCTCTATTCAGGGTGCTTGAGCAATCCCTAAAGTCCTCCTCTGACTGCTGCCTACCGAGCCCGGAGGGTGAAGCGGCCTTCGGCTCGGCCTGCCTCCACGCTCCACGTTCCTGCCGCGCCGTTCCCCGTACTCTTACCCGTGAGACGAAGTCCAGCGTCCGTTGCATCCGGCGACAACTCCAGATCGACCGCCGAGCCACGCGCACTACCAACAAACGCCTGTGATGTCGTTCCGGCTCGGCCGGCCATAATCCCCAAGTGGAGGAAGTCAGCGCTGTAGGTTCCGAACACCGAGTCGCGACGAACCGAGTCAACGGCCATGTGAGCCGTGAGCGAATCGACCAGCGGAGCGGTGGCCGCCTGACGCTCGGGCGTCATGGCCGGTCGTTTCGTCACGACTAACATCAAGTCATATTGCCGCCCCTGGCCCCACAGGTTGCCGCTGTCGTTAGTCCTGCACCCGATAGCAACAAGTAGCGGCGCCCACATCAACCAGGACGTTCGCATCACTCTTTGCAAACTTCTGACTGCTAATACCATGGGCGAATCCCTCCGCGAGCAGATGCCGGCAAGTCACGACGAACACGATTCTCAAAGTTGATCACGCAGCCGCCAGCGCCTTTCGCCGGATCGGATACGCAAGATTTTGGAACACCCGTGATGCCCGACCAATGGCCAGCAGCATGCCCCATCTCATGTCCCATGACAGAAGCGGCGGTGAAGATGAACGACGAGCTGCGCCCCAGCTCCGTGTTTTGTTGATTGAGATCCGTCGCGTTGAAGAGTATGAGTCCCGCCCCATTCTTACCAGCGGCAAACTGCGACGGGACGCCGTTCGGCTCAACATCTCCGACAGCATCGCGAATCGTCAGACGCACACTGTGATCGTTATCGAGAGCGTCGTACGCCTCGCGGAACGTTTCTGAGTTAGCCCTCAAGTACTCGACGGTCTTCTTGCTGTTCTCGCCTTCGACGATGATGTCCATTGGCGAAAGGCCGAACGGGTCCGTGTGATTCACCGGATCGCCACCGCCAAACCCGTAGAGGTTCAACCCCCCCGCGAGGCCGATCGGATCTTCCTGCGTGAACCGCCCCGTCCCCGGATCATAGTACCGGTTCCGCTTGTACAATAGCCCCGACGCATCCCGCATCTCGTCGATCACCCCGCCGAACCAACTCCGCGGCACGCCATGCGGTGTCCTGTT
>JBBQCR010000106.1:0-9901 GCA_038318935.1 Phycisphaerales bacterium | reverse complement strand
CGCGGCGATCGCTGCGATCATCGTGCTCGGAGTCGGCGCCGCGATTCGGGAGATGCTCGTGCCGTCGGCCTCGGGCACCACGGGCGGATTCGTCGCCGTGCCTTCGCCCAAGACGCTCTTTCAGGCGATTGTGCCGGTGATGGCCGCGATCATGTGGACCTACGACGGATGGAGCGATGTCGGTGCGATCGCCGGGGAGGTCAAGGACCCGGCCCGCACGCTTCCCCGCGTCTATCTGGTCGGCACGCTCAGCGTGATCGGGCTGTATGTCCTTGCGAATGCCGTCTACCTTTGGTTCATTCCGCTGCCGGAGATGCGAGCGACGACGACGGTCGCGCCGCTGCTCCTTGGGAAGCTCGTCGGACCCATCGGTGCGATGGCGGTGACGATCATCATCATCGTCTCGACGCTCGGTTCATCGCACGCCAGCGTCATGACCGGAGCACGCGTCACTTTTGCCCAGGCTCGCGACGGGCTGCTCTTCCGGTTCCTTGCCCGTGTTCATCCGCGATACGAGACGCCGGCGGTCGCGCTGTGGACGCAACTCGCACTGTCCTGCCTTGCGGTCCTCCTCCTCAAGGACTTCGCGACGCTTGCCGACAGCTTCGTCTTCACGATGTGGATCTTCTACGGACTCGGCGCGGTCACGCTCTTTGTCCTCCGCGTCAAGCATCACGCGCATGAGCGACCGTATCGGGTGCCGGGATACCCGGTGGTGCCGGCGATCTTCGTCCTCGCGAGCGCCGCCATGACGGTGCTGTCGATATGGGAGGACCCGAAGACCACGCTGATCTGGCTCGGTGTGCTGGGATCCGGCGTGCCGGTGTACTTCGTATGGCGAGCGATGTTCCCGCAGGACTAGCCACACACCGCTAGAAGCGTGGCATGTCGAGGTACGCCGGAGCGATGGAGAGGGCGTCCGTCCCATCGTGCGTCAGTCGAGCCAGCGGAAATCGCAACTGTAAACGGACCGTGGTTTCAGACGTCGTGAGCCGGCGCACGATGTACTCGATCGATTGGCGCTGCTGTTCGTCCTGCACGCCGCGCGCGTCGTCACTGCGGTACGGTGCAAGCAGCGGGACGACAGCGTCGCCGAAGCCCGCGAGGGAACGAGCTGCGATGACGGCATCACCTCTGATCGCATTGTCGGCCAAGTGCGATGCAAGGATCGGAACAGCAAGCGACGCGAGGTCGCGACGGTCCGAGATGCCCGCGACGGCCGCACAGAGGAGGCGGGTTTGCGGATCGGAAGCTTGCATCCCCTCGAGGAGCAGCGCGTCCGCGGCGCGACCCTGGGTGAGTAGAAAGCGATACGCGTCACCCACACGAAAGCCTCCACCCAAGGCCAGATTCCGTACGTTTACTCGCAGAAATCGCTCGAGGGCGGGTCCGCTCGGCGGATGGATCTGTAGCAGCGCCACCGCCTCCTGGCGCTGCTGCTCATCATCACTCTCAAGCGCATCAAGGAGGTACGGCTCACTCTTTGTCGGATGCATCTGAAGGAACTCTCTCGCTTCCCCTGCGTGACGGTTGCGACGATCGGACCGGAGTTCGTTCACCGAGACGCGAATCAAGGCATCTGGCGTGTCGGTGTCCAGCGAATCCTGCGTCGAGAGAAAGCGCAGCAGCCTCGCTGCCATCGCTCGAAGCTGCGCATCCTCGGAGTCCAGCGCGTCTATCAGGGGTTGGACGTCGAGGATCGCGGTGGTCTCGAGCATCCTGAATGATTCCTTGGCGTTGCCGGCGATGGAATCGTTCCGGAGGTCGTTGACCAGCAGTCGCACAAAGCGATTCGTCTGGCCGTTCGACAGATCACCATCCGCTGCGCGGCGCCGAAGTTCCGTTCGGGCTTCGAGCGGCGCTCGCGTGCCGAGCATGTTCTCGCCTCGAAGCAGCACTTCGGTGGGAGCCATGGCGACGAGCATCGTCGCTGCCATCGGTGGATAGCGATAGAGAAGGACCGCTGTAGCGATGATCGCTGCACCGCAACCGACCGGTCGCCATGCTCGAGTGGAACGGACAAGTTGCCGGCGGCACCGTACGTTCCGTCCGCACTCAGGGCAGGTGATCGGCTCTCGTTCGCGGAAGGCATGACCTCCCAAGTCGTATCCGCAGCGGGGGCGATAGACGATCCACCAAGGCAGGAGTCGACGTCGCCACGGGACGGTCGGTCCAGGACAACGATGCCGGACCGGGTCGCGCAACCAATACCAGCCGCCGACGAGAGTCAGTAGCGCACCAAGAACAGTGACAGCGACGGTGAGGGCGAAGGCCATTCTGTGCCTCCGAGGCGAATGCGCTGGTGATCGACCGCGCGGACCTCCGCCTCTGAATCATTCGCCGAGTGATTTTCCGAGCGAATCGCGGCTGCTCATCGGCACTTCGTAGAGCGTGAACACGTCACCTTCGCGCAATACAAACGCTCCGGCCGGGATCGGTCCCAGGCGCATCATTCCGCCCGGTCCGCCGGGACCGCTCTCCCTGGGTCGGCGTCGTCCCGGGCCGTCGTTCGGCGGACCGTCCGGCCCTCCCATCTCCATGGGGTGGCGCTCGACGAGGATGTAGCGTCGCTCGTAGCGATCGAAGTCGCTCTCCTTGAGTTGACCCAGCCGGACCGCGCTGTGCATTCCGAATCCGGCCCACCATTCGAGGCCATGGCGGCCGACCACGACGCAGCGCATCGTGGTGCCCAGTTCGTCCCGCCAGCCCCGCAGCTCGTCGAGACCGGCCTGAGAGATCATCGGTGGCATCGTGAAGACGCGGCCACCGATGGCGCTCGCAATCGATCCGCCGGCGATGACAACGGCGAGCATCGCACCAACCGTCGCGTACCCTCGTGGTGGCGGTCCTGCGTCCTTCGCACGCGGCACACGCCAGCAGAAGAGAAACGTGAGGACCAGTGCGATCGGCGTGACCGCAATCAAACCGACGCGCATCGCGTATTCACCGGGAAGCAGCGGCGAGAGGAGGAGTGCAGCGGTCGCGAGCATGCCGATCGCGAACGCTCCATCGGCCCTTGCGCTGCCGCAGTGTTCCTGCTCCGCCCGATTGATCTTCCGGATTCGTCGCACAACGCCAACGCTGAGCGCGACCACCGCAAGGAGCGGCAGAGTCCAGCGCACCACGGTCAACCAAGGTCCGCCCATCGGTCCTCGATTGATCTCAGAGGACTGGGACCACAGCAATCTCGGGGAACTCAGGAGAGCGATCGCCTTCGCGGGAGCGAGCAACCACATGCCGACGAACGCAACCGCGCACATCGCCAGCAAGAGGGTGACGCCGATCGCTCCGCGGCGAAGTGAGGCTCCACCGAGCAGCGCCCACGCGACGATCACGCAACCCGCTCCAACCGCAGCGCCCCCGAACGTGCCGACGTGCGTACCCACCATGAGTCCGAGGAACACCACTGCCCACGCGCTGCGGACGACTGCCCTTCGGCGATCAGGCGCCGCGAGTGCGCTCCACGTCGCGATCCAAGCGAACGCGGTCCAGACGAACGCCAACGACTGCTTCTCGAAGTCGCCGGTCATGTCGATGATCGGCCGCGACGCGACTGCCAGCAACGAGGCGGCGGCGACGCCGAGGATTGCGCTCGATCGCCCTCGGCTCCAGACAAAACCAGCGAGGAAGATCGCGAGTGCCAAAAGCGGGGGAGTTACCGCGTCCACGAAGCGCGACGCCCACAGCGTCGCGTCATCGATTGACTGTCCGGAGACCAGCATGAGCGTCTTCGCGATTGCTGCGTCGATTGCGAATCGGATCGGCACGTCGTCGTACGCGAGGCGACCTTGTTCGAGCAGGGTGCGTGATTGCAGCGGGTAGTAGCCAGCGTCGACGCCCGGAGGGACGGCCGAACGAAAGAGGATCCACGCGCGAAGCCCCATCACTCCGGCGACGACCACCGCCGCCGTGATCGACCAGCGAGGTGCGCGAAGAAACGCAGCGAGCGAACTGCGATCAAGCGAGGTGGAACAGACTGGCGTCGCTCTCAATGGCGTCGTTGCACGCATGACTTCGCGGACTGTACCGCTCGGCGCATGATCGGGGCGTTCGCACTGCAACCTCACTCGCGCGAATCGGAAACCGTCGCGATGGTCTGCAGGTGAGCCTGACGGGTCGCGGTCCATTCCCTCGCGCGCGACTCTGACTGTGACAACTCCGCTCTCGAGAGCGTCTTTGCGAGTGTGCGGCGACGTTCCTTGGCGATCGCGTGACCCTGTTCGGCCGCGAGAGCGAGCCACATGTCGGCGGCGACGGGATCTCGCTCGACGCCGCGACCAGTCGCGTAGAGGAGGCCAAGATCAGCCTGCGCCGGAGCGAACCCCTGATCGGCTGCCCGGAGCATCCAGCTCGCCGCCTCGGTCGCGTCGCCTGCCGTCGCAGGCTCATGCAGAAACTCGCATCCGAGCGCGAATTGGGCCTGCGCCACTCCCTGTTCCGCAGCGAGGCGAACAAACCGCAATCCCTCCTCGCGATCCATGGCGACGCCCTGGCCGACCAGGTACATCGTCCCGAGATTGCTTTGCGCCGCCGCATAACCTTGATCCGCGGCGCGGCGATACCACTTCGCTGCTGCATTGCGATCTTGCGGCATGCCGACACCGGCGTACGCAAGAAGACCAAGGGCGTTCTGGGCGGGCGCGTAGCCCTGTTCAGCGGCTCTTTGATACCACGTTGCTGCGGCGCTCGGATCGGGCGCCACGCCGATGCCATCGGCGTACATGGCTCCGAGAAGGAACTGCGATCTCGGCTGGCCCTGAGTGGCCGCGAGGTGAACGAGTCGCGTCGCCTCCGCGTCGTTCTGCGGGACGCCTTGGCCAAGCGTGTGGAGGACCGCGAGATTGTTCTGCGCTGAAGCGAAGCCTTGATTGGCGGCTCGCGTGTACCACTCGGCGGCGGCGACGCGATCCTTCTCGACGCCATTGCCTTCGTAGTACAGCAGCCCGAGGTTGTTCTGCGCCGGCGCGTAGCCTTGATCGGCCGCAAGGCGATACCAACGCGCCGCTTCCTGTGGATCGTGAGCAACGCCGTTGCCGTCCTCGTAGAGGAGTCCGACGAGAAACTGTGCCTTTGCATCACCCTGCTCAGCGAGTGGACGCCAATTCTTCATCGCACTGGCGTAGTCGCCGCCTTGAAACGCTCGCCAACCTTCGCACATGCTTGCGGCGCATCCCGAGAGGGTGCTGAGCAGCAGTCCGGCGAGCGTGCCGATCGTGGACATGAGGAGCGGGCGTCGGAGGGGATGCAGGCGGACGTTGGAGCGTGGCGATGGAGACATGCTCCTTCCTCTCTCGGAGAGGTGGACCAGCGGGTTGAAGGGAATGTGCGGAGGCGTCGGCGAAGGTGCCCGGATCGGGAATCTTGACACGCGGCCCCGATGCGCTAAGGGAGTGCCGCCTGTAGTCCGGACTCGCTCAGGAGTGGCGTACTCGGCTGGCCCCACCGTTGTTGTACGGCTGCAGGTCCTCGGTCACGTCCCCGCGTCGGCCCTTCGGGTGGGGTCCTGATTGCGGCAATCCGCCGCGCACCGCCGCTGGCGACGGCTCTCCCGCGATGCGTCGTCCGCGCTTCACCTCTACGCGTTGCGAAGAGCAAGGAACGATCTCTTCGACCTCCCTCTTGATTCCCATTTCCATCGTGGTGATCGCAACTCTTCTACGGCGAGGTGTTCGCGCGATTGGGCGCATGCTGATGCACCACTCCAATGAGATTGCCGCAATGAGAAAGCAGCACGTGCGGCAAGCTCCCCTCTCCTGTCGCACGTGCCGCCGGAAGTGATGTCAGATTTCTCTCAGCCGCTCGGGTCTCAGGCGCATGCTCCCCACGCACCCAGCAACACCGCCAAGTCCGCGGCATCGGTCGTGCCATCGCCGTTCAGATCGGCACCGGCTGTGCCCCAGAAGCCCAGGAGAATCGCCAAGTCAGACCCATTGACCTGGCTGTCGAGATTCAGATCGCCCAAACATCCCGGATCGGCAGGAAGGACGGAGGACCATGTCGTTCCGACACGGATCTCGTCGGTGGTGAAGCCGCCGCCGTTGTCGAGGGTGAGCGACGTCGGTATCGCGTTCACCTGCGCGATGGCAAACTGAGCAAGTGCGAACGACGGCTCTGCCTGTCCGATCACTGGATTGAGATAGAGCTTGTAGGTGATGCCAGCGCCCGCATTCTTGGAGATCTGGACGATCACGAGATTCGTCTCGCCTTGGTTGAGCGGTGCGTTAGAGATGTCACCCAAGCCCTCGCTCACCATGAGCCCGAAGCTGTACATGCCCGGCGGCGACCCGACATACATCGCAAAGGGATAGTTGCCGAACCTGAGTCCACCCCAGATGCCGTAGTTGGCATCGGCCCGCAGGAGGAACGAGACATAGAGCTTCGTGGTTCCGGCTGGCAACGCGCCGAACGCGCGGTAGTACGAGGCAATGGGATACACCCCCGATCCGACGTCGCTCACCGCAGCTCCGGGAGTCGTGTCAAGACCGGTATAGCTCAGCCCCAAGGCGCTGATGCCGGTGACCGTGTCGACCGACTGGTCGAGCCACGCGCTTGTCCAGCCCGTGCCTCCGGTCGAACCGTTGAGATCGGCGACAGGCGGACCGCTAAAGCTATCCACGGCGATGAGTTGAGGAGAGGCGACCGATGTCACGCACGCAGTGGCGGCGAGCGACAGTGAACACAAGATCGGTCGAAGCGTCATCAAAGAGTTCTCCCGTTGGGGGCCGACGCGTGACGCGACGGCATCGCGCTCAGCCATGCCATAGGTGCACGCATCCCGCTGTGAGATTCATCAGGATGTCGAGGAGTACGAATGACGACCTTTCATCCGGGTTCTCAATCGTTTTTGTTGCGCGATCCGAGATCACGAGGGAGCATCGGATACCAAGGCCATGTGCGCCACGACGACGGTGGTGATGACCACAATCGCAGCGAGGTTCAGCACCAATCCGGCCTTCCGCATGTCCCGTGAGTGCACGTGCCCGGTGGATGTCGCCATCGCGCCGACCCCCGGCATTGCCGTCACCGTGCAGGCTGCATTCGACGCGAGCTCCGAGCCAAAGTACAGGAGTAAGAGCGCGCGGTCCGCGCCGTCCGTTACGCCATCAAGATTGATGTTGGCGGCGCTGACCAACGAGCCGAACACAGGCTGCTCGGCCTTTCGCTTCGGCAACCACCGTCTCAGAACAGACCTGGCCCTGATCGAACTCGGAGAACCTTGCTGGTTCTGCACACGGTGCGCGTATGAACGCGAGCGGCTGCACGGCACCTTGCAGGGATTGCGCGTGCAGCCGCATCGCTCCGTCGGGAGGTCGGATCGTCGTGGTGTGGCCAGCGCGAGAAATCGCGACTCCATCAGGCCGATGGTCGATCAAACTCGTCGCCAGTGTCAGGACGTCGTCGTCCGATTCGGGATCGTCAAGTACAGGGCCCCCACGCTCCCAGCAGAATCGCCAGATCGGAAGCGTTGGTCGTTCCGTCACCATCGAGATCGGCGTTCGGCGTTCCCCACGCGCCCAGTAGGATCGCCAGGTCGGCGGCTCCGACGTTGCCGTCGAGATTGAGATCGCCCGGACAGATCGTCGGAAGCGGTGTGATGCAGACCTCTGACAACGTGATGTTGTCTTGGCTGAATCCATACAGGGCGATCGAGCCTTGACCACCCGGGTAGCGCGGATCAACAACATCAAAGAGCGGAAGGCCATTGCGCGTCACGACAATGTGGCCGGGCGAGAGATTGACCACGAAGTGATACACCGTTCCCGCGTTCCAAGCGCCGCCGGTCGGTCCGGCGATGGTCGTGACACCAATGCCGTCGACGCCGCCCCACAGGCCGTCCCAGGTGTACGAGCCGTTGATGCGCTTGATCTTCAGTCCCTGCTCCGCGACATCGTCGTTGATGACGACGACAGCGCCCCAATTGAAACTCTGCGTGTTCTTCTTCCAATCCATCAGATAGGAGTGGCTTCCATCAAGCCATGAAAAGCCGAATCCGATGAGGTCGTCGTCACCTGTTCCGGCGTCGACCTTCAGATCGAATTCGATGGTCGCAGTCGCAGCGAGCGTGAAGTCGCTGACGACCCATCCAGGATGAACGGAAGAACTTCCGACCTGCTCGTCGAGGCGAACGCTGGTCGCCGTGGGGTTCGACGATGACCAATCGTTGTCCGGATCAAAGAGTGTCCAACCGGTGAGGATGAGCGATGGAGGACACGCCGCCGCGGCGGACGTGAGAACCAACGCCGAAAGCACCGAGCCGAGACAACGTCGCACGTGCGCAGAGCCGAGCATGGATCTTCTCCTTCTACGAGTTGAATGACCAAGGAACCAGTGAATCGTCAGCCGGCAACAGACATCGAATGAGTGCAACAACTCGGTGCTGGGATCGCTTCGGTCGCGGACGGGATTGGTCCCAGATCGGTGCGTTCTCGTTCATGCCGCCTTCGGACGAATCGGAGGACAGGTCCTGCAATGCGCCGGGTTGAAGCGACGAGTCATGACTCGTCTTCCTGCGAACAGTGTACAGACGGCCTGATTTGGAACGCCCCTGCGCGATCGGCGGTTGCGTTCATGGTGCTCGGTGGTCGCTCGCCGGGCACGACCACCGTGATCTGGGAAACGATCCGGTAATCAGCGTTGTTTTGGCAGAAGAGCAGATGCTTCAGGCTTTCGTGTGAACACTTGACCCCGGAGGGAGAGCAAGCTCGTCGAGCTGACTCAGGATCGCGTTCCCCGACTGCTCTCGGATTCCGATACCGAGTCGTCGCCCGCGCAACGCTCGAGCGCGTGTTGGTTGGCCATCCTCGCAGCGCTGCAGTTCGCGCCCGTGTCCTTGGACACGACCCCGATGCTCGAGTTGGTGGCTGCGGCAGATTTCCTGATCGGGAAGCCGGGTGGACTCACGTCTGCGGAAGCGCGAGCAAGCGGCTTGCCCATGGCAATCGTGCACGCCGCGCCGAGCCGCGAGGAGCACAATACCTCCGCGCTCCTCGAAGCTGGCTGCGCCATTCGGTGTTCGTTCTCGCAATTGGCTGCCTGGAAGATTGATCGACTGGTGCAGCGTCCCGATGCGGTGGCCCGCATGACCCGCATGGCCCGGGTCGGCGCCACCCCGGAGGCTGGCATCGCCGTCGCCGAGGGAATGGTTGAAGTCGCCAACCTGTCATCGCGGCTCTGAGCTGGTTCGCGCTCGCCGTACCCCTCGGCAGATCTGATGCGACAATCCGTGCCGATGACCAACGACCACGCGCTGCGGGGAAAGATCGACGTGACACTCGCGAACTTCACGCGCGGCATTTGGCGGTGCCCGGCATCGCGATGGACTGTCCGAAGCGCGGTGCGTGCATGATCGATCTCGACGCCTACTTCGATCGCATCGCGTACGTCGGTTCGCGTGACGCCACGGCGGAGACGCTCTCGGCAATCATCGGACATCATGTCGTAGCGGTGCCGTTTGAGAATCTCGACGTGCTGCAAGGACGCGAGATTTCTTTGGACACGCAGTCCATCAGCGAGAAGATCGTCGTCTCGCGGCGAGGCGGCTACTGCTTCGAACAGAACAGCCTGCTGATGGCCGTGCTCGAGCGCTTGGGATTTGGCGTGACTCCGTTGTCGGCTCGGGTGCGACTGGGCGTGAGTCGCGAGCAGTTACCGCCGCGAACGCACATGTTCCTCAAGGTGGACATCGACGGTGTGCCGTGGATGGCGGATGTCGGCATCGGAAGCCTGACACCGACCGCGGCACTTCGAATGGACACCGAGAATGCACAGTCGACGTCGCACGAGACGCATCGCATCGTGCCCCAGCATGGTCGGTTCTTCCATCAGGCCAGAGTGTCGGATGTATGGGTCGACATTCACGAGTTCACAGGAGAGACGATGCCTCCGATCGATCGTCAGTTGG
>JBBQCR010000105.1:0-9931 GCA_038318935.1 Phycisphaerales bacterium | reverse complement strand
CCGAAGGAAGAGCGGCGGCGCCGGGGTACTTTCGAAAGGATCGCCGCTGCGTCTCTCGCGCAGTGACGAAGAGGAACGGGAACGAGCGGTACGAGAGGCCTCGCGCGGACGAGGGCCGAACTGGCGTCCGTTGTGGTCCGGCGACTGGCAGCCAAGGTTGGCCGACGAGCGACCACGGCAGTTGCGCTCACCGCGGGCCCCCAAGTCGCTGCGCCGGGCAGCCGAAGTGGTCGAACTGCTGCTCGAGTTGGGACCGACGATCGACGCTCCAGTGCCGCTCGTGTTCGAGGTCACTTGGGCTGCTGTTCGAGTCACGATTGAGTGTGCGCGGCCCTCCGACGCCGCTGAGCCATCGCCGTACGAAGCGCCGATCCCACGGCGCGTCTGGGCTGCTGCCGCGTTCGCGGCATTGGATGGACCGCAGTGGGAATACTTGCTGCAGAGCATCGTTCGCTCGGATCGTGGTGCCGTCGCTTCTCCCATCGCGGATCGCGATATTCGACGAATCGCGTTCGACTTCTCGACACGGCGGGCCGCGTGGACCTTTGGCGTTGGGCTTCCGCCGGTGTGCGAGGCATGCTCGACCCTTCAGCGGTGGTTCAAGATCACCCACGCGGACGACCGCTGGAGATCGCCCGCGACCCGCGCCATGTTGCCGGAACTTCTTTCTGCGGCGCGAGAGATTGCATCCGCCGCATCCCCCGCATCGGTACCGCCGAGTCGCTCTCCAAGCCATCACGCGGAGTTCCCTCCATGACACCCATCCCCTGCACCAGACACGACCCTCCCGTTGAGCGACTCCTCGACAGGATAGGAGTCGAAACAGCACGAGCCCCGCGATGGCATGCCCTCGCAGTCACGACGGCAAACGATCATCGTTCGTTGCGGACGGTGTGTGAGAGCGCGTGGTCCGCACACGGTCTTGGCCGCGAAGACGCTGTGCGCGCTCGTCGTGCGATGCAGGTCGTCGATCGAATCGTTCGCTTGCACCGCGCCGATGGGCTCCTCGCGGAACAACTGCGCTTCGTTGCCCACGAACTGGTCGCTCTTGCGGGACGATGCGCTTCGGTCGAGGTGGTAACGAACGGACCGATGATCGTCGGTGCCGCAGCAGCGGCGACGGCGCTTGCGGCGGAAGTCGCGGGACTTCATGTCCTCACCCGAGGCGCGAGCCATGTTCGGCGAGCACGGGTGTGGCCCGACCGCGAGCCCGACTTCACCCGCGGCATCGAACTCGACGAAGACGACGACGCGGACGATGACGATCTTGATCCGCTTCCCGATCTCCGTTCACCCCTGGACTCTCGGCGCAAGACGTCCATCACCCAGCAGCCCCGCCCCGCAACAAACCCTACTGACGGCGAAAGCCCGTGCGGCAGCGGCGATACTCGATGTTTGCTCCACGATTGGCGAGGCGCCTGGGCGGAATCAGTGCGCGCGGCCTCGGCATCGGCGCGAATCTCCCCCCTGACCGTCGTGCCATTCGCATCAAGGCTGGCGCGCGTCGCGCGGATACGACCGCCGTCCCTGGTATGGCTCGCACCGCAACTTCGAGAGCGAATCGACCTGCGGACTCAACAGGAGCAGCACGCATGACCTCATCAGAACGTGGTCGCCCGCCCCCTGAGCGCCTCAGTCTGGAAGCGTTTCGCTGGTCACGCCGACTGGTCAACACAACTGGTCAACACGACTGGGTCACTCCAACTGGTCACCCCAACTGGTCACCTTCCCCGCAGCCTTGACCGGGGGCCACTCAACTCGTTCGGCGCTGGTAGACCCACCACTCCAGCAGCAGCAACACCATCGCGACTCCCAGCAACACCGGCCAGAGCGCCGAGCGTGCGTTGGAAGTCGCGGTCCCCTGCACTGGCTTGTCGGCGAAGGACAGCGACTCTGCGGGCACGATCATTCCCTCCTGAGCGTTCAGGAGATTGGCTGCAAAGCGGCGTTGCTGTCGTTCGCTGCGGCCGGGCTCGTCCCACGAGATGGTGTAGATGCCGGTTCGTCGAATTGGTCCATAGGCGAACTGCCCTGGCGTCGTGATCGATACCGGCTGGTCGTGTCCGTCTGGAAAGACAAGCGTGACGTTCGTCGCGCTCACCGGCAGTCGCACCACGGCACTCTCGCCCGGCTGCAAGCCAGCGAGTGCGAGCGCATCGCCCGCTGCACCGAGCCACTCCAAGGCGTTGGGGACGAAGTTGACGAACGACCGGGAAATCGGCCAGTTGGAGTTCATGGGGTCGAAGGCGACATGCAGGACCCGAACGCCGCCGCGATCGACCGCGAACATCAACGGACCTTCGGTCCCCTCCATCAGCACTTCGACATCGCGCGGTGGGCTGATGGCCTGCGCTGACGCGACCCAGAGATCGACTGGATTCACTGCTCGAAACACCGGATGGTCCTGCCGAGCCGTCCGGAAGAAGACCCGCTCGTGCTCGCCGTAGGACTTGAGTTCGGGAACCGGCGTTCCACCGAAGCTCAGATACCTTCCTGGCGGCAGTTCCACTCCGTCCGATGGCGTGTAGTTCTCAAGCACGAACACATCGAAGCGCTCAAACGTTGCGTCCTTGATGACTTGCTCGAACTCGGCGGGCGAGAGCTGCTCGTAACTCTCGAGCGCCATCTCGCCGAGGAGGAGATCGAGCAGTCCCTTGGCGGCATTCACGTGCCCGACGCGGAGCCGCTTCGCCGGAGGAACAACTAGCGCCGCGGCGTCGTCGACCGCAAGATCGTCCTTGCGAAGTTGGGTGACGGTGATGATCGCGTCGCGCGGCTGGGCGAACGGCAGGAACACCACCTGCTCGCGGCCTGGCGTCACGCGAACGTCGGACATGCGCTTCGCCGGATCGACCTCTGGAGCGGCACCGGAGTTCGCTGCGGGGACGACCAACGGCTCGGGCGTGATGGCTCGGGCACGGTCGTCGACGGAGAGCTGCACGTCCGCACGGATCTCAAACGGATTGCCGTTCCCGATTGCTCCGAACACTTGAATGCGATCGGGATCGTCAGGGCTGCGCTCCGCGGCGATCGCCACCACGCCAACATTGTCGGCCTTCATTGTGCCGATGCGGGCGTAGGTGATCTGCTCCCCGGCCTTGGTCGCCTGCTCCGCGAGATCCGCGATGCGGCCATCGGAGAAGATCACCAGCGCCGCCTGCTCGACCATCGTCGGGTCGACCTTGTCTGGATCCACCGAGGTCGTGTAGGCGCGGGCCAACTGCAGTGCCTCGCCGATCTTCGTTCGGCCGTCGGTCGGCTGGATGCCGCGAATCGCATCGATGACCTGGGAGCGGCTATCGCTGAACGGACATCGCACTTCGGCGCGATCGGCGAACGCGATCACCATGACCTCGCCGGCGCTGCCGGAGAACAGACCGCTGCCACCGAAGAGTTTTTCCACCCGGGCGATTGCGTCTGCCTTGGCAAGGTCGAGCCGAGACTTCTGCTTGGCCTCCGGATCGTCCTTGTTCTCGCTCACGTCCGTGGCGTTCATCGACGCCGAGTTGTCGATCAGAATCACAGTCTTGCCGTCGCGACGAAGTCCCGTTTCCACCTGCGGCTGTGCGAGCGCGAACGCCAGCAGTCCCAGCACCAGGAGTTGCAGGAGCAGCAGGATGTTCATGCGCAGGCGCTGAAACGGGGCGTTGGCCCGAAGGTCTTCCAGCGATCTCTTCCAGAGCAGCGTGCTGGCAATCGGGCGAGGTACGCGGCGCAGCTTGAGGAAGTACAGAGCCACGAGCGGAGGGATCGTGGCTGCCGCCAGAAGGATGCCGGTGAGCGGCGTGAGCCACATCATCGCAGCAGCCCCCGCTTCCGCAGATAGCTCAGCAGCAGTTCGTCCATGTCCGTCTGCGTATCAACGAGCACGTGGGTCACGCCGCGGCGAATGCAGTAATCACGCATCTTCGCGCAATAGGCGTTCAGTCGGTCGCGATACGCCTTCAGTAGCGGTGGCGTGATCGTGATCTCGTTCACGTCCTTGTCCTCGACGTCCACGAGCTTGAGGTCGCCGGACACCCCGTGGGCCGCCGGATCAATCTCCTCCGGCGAAAGGATCTGCATTGCGAAAACGTCGTAACCGCCGCCGGTCACATAGCGAAGCCCCTTCTCGTAGCCTTGCTTGAACAGAAAATCGCTGAGGACGATCATCACGCCACGCCCCTGCCGGGCAAGTGCGATGTTCTTCATCGCGTCGTCGAAGCCGACGATAGTGGTGGGATCGACTGACTTCGGATCGGGCGTCGGATCCTGTCGGAGAATCCACTGTCCCATCTCGGCGGTACGGCGACGACCACGAATGTTCGACAATCGCTGAACGCCGCCACCTTGGGCGGGCGAACCGAAGGAGACCATCGACACGCGATTGTGGTTGACCAGGCCGATGTATCCCAGGGCCATCGCCAACCGCTGCGCGAAAACGAACTTGTCGGGATTGCCCCAGCGCATCGACGCGCTCGCGTCGATCGCGATCAGCAGCGACAGGTCCTCTTCCTCAAGAAACACCTTGAGAAACAACCGGTCAAGCCGGCCGTAGATGTTCCAATCGACGAATCGCAGATCGTCGCCGTGCACGTACGGGCGATAGTCGGCAAACTCGACACTGATGCCGCGTCGCTTGCTTCGGCGCTCTCCCTGCACCTTCCCGGCGAAGATCTTGCGGCTCACGACATCGACCTGGTCCAGTCGCGACATCAATCGGCCGTCGATCAGATCATCGACTCGCTCCGGTCGCTTGAGGATCGCGGGCTTGTTCGAGAAGGTGGTTGCGTTCGACGCGAAGATGGCACTCATCGTCGTCCACCTCCGGAGGTCAGTGAGCCGACGATGTCGCCTTGTGCGTTCTTTCCGATCGCCGCCCGGCCTGCGACTTTCGCACTCTCTGCGGCCGCTCGTTCCTCGTCGGTCGGAAGCAGCGCGATCAACTCGCGCACGATGTCGTCGGTGGTCACGCCATCTGCCTCCGCCTCAAAGCTGCGTTCGATCCGGTGACGCAGCGCTGGCAGCGCCACCGTTCGCACATCTCCAAAGGACACCGCGTATCGCCCATCCATCAGAGCGACGATCTTCGCGGCACTCACGATCGCTTGCGCTGCACGCGGACTCACCCCGAGGCTGATCGCGTCGCTCATCGCCTTCGGGCAGAACTCGCCGCCGGGATGGGTCGAGAGCACCAAGCGGATCACGTAGTCCTGCACATGGGGAGCGACGATGATCTGTCGCGCAAGTCGCTGGGCTGCGAGGATGCGGCTGGTGTCGAGGATCTGCCGCGGAGCAAAGTTGACGCCCGCGGTCGTTCGCCGCAGCACCTCGTTCAACTCTTCGCGATTAGTCGACGGCACCACGATCTTCATGAGAAAGCGATCAAGCTGCGCTTGCGGCAGCGGATACGTGCCCTCCTGCTCAATCGGATTCTGCGTCGCCATCACGAAGAAGGGACGTTCCAGCGGCCTCGTGACTCCACCGATGGTGACGCTCTTCTCCTGCATCGCCTCGAGCAGCGCTGATTGGCTCTTGGGCGTCGCCCGATTGATCTCGTCCGCCAGAACAAGTTGCGCGAAGATCGGTCCAGGCCTGAACGAGAAGCTGCGCTTGCCGGTGTTCGGATCTTCGATGAACAGCGTTGTGCCGGTGATGTCCGCGGGCATCAGATCAGGGGTGAACTGAATGCGCGAGAACTCTAAGCCGAGCGTCGCCCCCAGCGCCCGCACCAGCAGCGTCTTCCCGAGACCGGGCACACCTTCGAGCAGCACGTGCCCGTCTGCGAAGAGGGCCGCCAACGTGAGATCGACGACCTCGGTCTGACCGACGATGACGGTGCCGATCTCCTTGCGGAGTGCGAGGAACAGTTGGCGGAACTTTGCGCACCGCGCCCGCACCGACTCGATGTCCTCAACGCCACCCTCGAGATCCTCGCGGCGCGGAACGTTCGACTCCGGACTCGCACCGGACACAGGCTCAGCCACGATTCGCCTCCCCGCTGTCGCCCCCGTCAGGACCGCCGCTTGGACCACGATCACGATCGGCATCGCCGCCGGTCTCCGATCGCGCCCGTCGCTTCGCCTTCAGAAGCCGCGCTGTCGACGCGTTGTCAGCTTCGGGCGCTGTGCTACTTTGCGCATCGCCAGCCGATCCAGATGATCCAGATGATCCTCCACGCGGCACGCGCGGCTTGCCGTCGCCGCGCGTCTCCGCTGCGACATCCATCGAACTGCCGACTGATCCCGCTTCTTCATCGTCAAATCGCGTGCCTGCCGCTGCTCTGCTTGCATCAGCCCGCATCTTGCGTTCCTCGGGCGTGCCCGCGTCGGCTCGCGGCTCGTTCTTTCCTTCCGCCTTCTTGCGGGCGGTCTTCCACGCTGCAACGGTGGTATCGCCAACCTTCTCGGTGCGCCCGAGGAGCCGCTCGGCGATGCGCTTCGTGAGGCCTCGCTCGATCGACAGACGACGCACGGCGACATCCGCGAGAAAGATCGCTGCTGCGATGATCGCGACAAGGTCCCACACCCGCTTGGCCGAGCGCGGCACCGGCAGCCCTTGGCGATCGAACGCACCGGCAAGTTTCGGGTCGCCGATCGTGAGGACTCGCCCGCGGGTGAGTTCGGCGACGCGATTGAGGAGCGCCGCGTTGTCGCGGACCGTCTGGTACTCCTTGGGGTACGCGACGTTCACGGCCGCTTGCACGCTGGAGGTCACGGTCTGCCCGTCGCGCTGCATGGGAACAGTCACGTTGACGAGATAGCCGCCGGTCTCCGCGGCCGGAAACTCGGCGCGGTAGCGACCCGGTCCAATCTGCTGCAACTCCAAGGGACGCGAGTTACCGTCGGGATCAAGAACCGTCGCCTCGCTCTTGAGGAAGTTGATGAACGCGTTGTCCTCGCCGATGGCTTCGAGTTCGACGACCGCAGTCTCTCCCTCGACGCGCGTGCGCAGCGCGATGTTGGACGGCGATGGTGGTCGCATCAGCCAGCGCACCGTCTGCTCCCAGAACGCGCGATAGTCCGGCCACGCGATCCACGACTGTCCCCACCGACTGGTCGCGTCAGAGGTGAAGGCGACCGACCGTCCGACGCCATAGTTCCACCAGGCGAACAGCGGATCGTTGCCTTCCTTCGACGGAATCACGATCGACGTCTGGGACAGTCCTTCACGCGGCACGGTGACGATGTACCCCTTCACGCCGGGAACTGCAGAGACACCTTTGAGCGGTCCGGAGAGCGACACGACGACCTGCGGCTTGTAGTCACCTTCACTGATGAGTGAACGCGTGACGATCGTTGCTTCCTTGGTGAAGATCTGCGGCAGTTGCTTGGGATTCTTCACGTCATGGAAAGTGCCGCCGGTGAACTGGGCGACGTACTTCATGTTCTGGTAGTCGGTGGCAGTTCCGTGGCCGAGTCCGCCGGTCAACATGACCGTGGTGATCGTGATCTTCGCGTCCTTCATCTTTTGCAGCGTCGCCTGCGTGGGAGGGGCGGGATCACCGTCCGAGATGATGATCACATGCTTCTGTCCGGCGCTGGTCTTGACCAGTCCGTTGTAGGCCGTGAGCACCGCCGACTCGAAGTCGGACATGTCACCGACCATCATCGACTTGACCGCTGCATACGGCCCGCTCTTGTCGCCCGCTTCCTGCAGCGGAAAGTGCCATCCGTTCCCACCCATGCCAGCGAAGGTGATGATGCCGACGAGATCGAGCCGACTGAGCGCCTTGATCGAGGCAATGCTGACCTGCTGAGCCCAGTAGTTCGCCGTCGGAAACTCGCAGGCATGCACGATCAGCGCCAGCGCGCCTCGCACAAGTTGCCGTGATGCCGGCGGATCGAGTTTCACCGGGAGCATCTTCTCTACTTCGCTGTCGGTCCAACCGCCAGCGCCGAAGCTCTCGGGGCCACCAAGCATCATGAAACCGATACCCATGTCGTGCACGCTCGATCGCAACGCTCGATCGGTCGCCGGATCGATCGACCACTTGGGGACGTTTGCGAGGATGACCGCGTCGTAGCCGTTGAGAGTCGTCGCCGCGTCGACCAACTGGTCGGGTGTCAACACATCGACCGACAGTCCACCTTCGCGCAGCGCCTTCACCAGCGTCGCCGACTCCTCGCTTGCGGTATCGAGCACCAGCACTTTGCCGCCACCGGCAACGAACGTCACAGCGGTACCGACGTTGTTCTCTTTCACCACATCGGCACCGGCATCGAGTGGTTCGATCGTCGCCTCGAAGCGCTGGGCTCCTCCTTCGTCGAAGGAGATCGGTACCTCGACAACGTTGGGACCCGCGACCAAATCGATCTGCATCGAGTCGCCGGGACTCTCGGGATCGAGGTCGACTGGCCGTCCGTTCTCCCGCAACGTCAGCCGCGCGCGGGTCGCCGATTGACTGCGGACGAAGAGCCGTACGTTCTGCGTTGCCCCGATCCGCGTTCGGGCCGGCGACTGGATGGACTCGAAGACGATCTCGCCGGGGTATTCGTATTCCAGCACCACAACATCGATGGGAATGCCATTGGCTGCCGCGGCTTCCGCTTCCTTCAGCAGATTGCCGCGGTTCTCGTTGCCATCGCTCACCAGAAGCACGCGATTGGACGTATCGCGTGGTGCCATGGAGAGGGCAATCTGCAGCGCCGCCCCAAGGTCCGTGGCGGTCGTGTCACCCATGAACGAGAGCGCCGGCACGATCGCGTCGCGCTCGGGTCGCGAGAGAATCTCCGCATCGGCGCCGACCACGATGACGCCGACCCGATCATCCGGCCGCTTCGTCTCGGTAAGACCGCGAAGGAACTTCTCGCTGGAGTCACGGAGGTTCTGCGGAATGGAGGCGCTTCGATCAGCGATGATCGTCAGCGACAACCCCTGCCCTCGCTTGACGAGCGTCGGCTGACTGACCGAGATCGCCAGGAGCGCGATCAACGCGCAGCGCAGCAAGAGCGCCGTCCACGCCTTGCCGCGCGAGATCGTGCCGCCGGTTGGGCTGATGCCCGGAAGTCGAATTCCCAAGCCTGATCGGCGGGCCAAGAGCACCACCGGAACGATCAAGAGCAGCAGCAGCAGCCAGACGGGTCGTTCGAACTGGAGAGGGAAGTTCTCGAACATCGCGGCAGGCCTTCAGGTGCGGGGTGGGTCTGTCGGAACGTGGAGGCTGTGGGAAATCGGCTGCGTGGTTGAGTTCGACGCTGTCCGGGAAGGCGGGCCGGACGGGGACCATTCGTTCATCCGTTCATCCGTTCGGAAGCCACGCCCCTTAGGGCATGCGAGCGATCATCATGCGGTCGTTGCCCGAGTCGAGCACGGCGACCCGCCCGGGGACGCCTGCGATGTCCCAAGGATACTTCAACCGGCCGGCATCGGACTCCGAAATGGTGCCGATCGACATCCCGTTGGAGTCAAACAGCGCCGACCGGTCGCCGCTCATCCCACCCCAGGCGCCCATCGACGCGCCGGTCATGATGTCGAGTCGCTGAATCCGATGGTTTCCGAACTCGCACACCAAGAGCGACCCGTCCCCTAAGAGGAGGAGTCCTCGCGGATACGACAACTGTCCGATTGCCAGACCGACGTCGCCGAACTGGCGGAGGCGCTTGCCGTCCGGGTCGTAGACGACGATCCGGTGGTTGTTGCAATCGGAGACATACAGCTCGTTTCGCACAGCGTCGAATTCCAATGATTGGGGTCGATTGAGTTGATCGTCCTCGCCGCCGAAGGACCCGAACTCGCCGAGCACCCGAAGGTCCGGCGCGAAGATCTGGATCCGGTCGTGTCCCCCGTACTCGCCGATGTAGAGCCTGCCGTCGTTGCCAAACGCCACGTCGGTCGGATAGATGAACTGCCCGGGTTCGGTACCGAACTCGCCGAAACGACCAAGTTCCTTGCCGTCCTGATCAAAGATCATGATCCGGTGGTAGTGCGTGTCGGCGATGAAGATCCGACC
>JBBQCR010000104.1:0-9935 GCA_038318935.1 Phycisphaerales bacterium | reverse complement strand
TGACGAACACCTCGCTGGTGTTTCAAGTCAGCGTCAGTGACGGCACGAACACGACTGTCGACACGGTGACGGTGGACGTCAATCGTGACAACGACGCGCCGAGCGTCGATGCAGGCGCGATTCAGACGGTCAATGAAGGTGATGCCGTGACACTCATCGCAACTGCGAGTGATCCTGAGGGTGAAGGCCTTACCTACACATGGACGCAGGTCAGCGGACCGGCCGTTGCGATCAGTAACGCAACAGGAGCAACGCCGAGCTTCACGGCGCCGGAAGGTCTGACGAACACCTCGCTGGTCTTCCAAGTCAGCGTCAGTGACGGCACGAACACGACTGTCGACACCGTGACGGTGGATGTGAATCGTGACAACGACGCGCCAAGCGTTGATGCCGGCGCGCTGCAAACGGTCGACGAAGGCGACTCAGTCACACTCACCGCAACTGCGAGTGATCCTGAGGGTCAGGGCCTCACCTACACATGGACGCAGGTGAGCGGACCGGCCGTTGCGGTCTCGAATGCCAGCGGCGCAACGCCAAGCTTCACTGCGCCGGAAGGTCTGGCGAATACCTCGCTGGTGTTTCAAGTCAGCGTCAGTGACGGCACGAACACGACTGTCGACACGGTGACGGTGGACGTGAATCGTGACAACGACGCGCCGAGTGTCGATGCGGGCGCGCTGCAAACGGTCGACGAAGGCGACTCAGTCACACTCACCGCAACTGCGAGTGATCCTGAAGGTCAGGGATTGACCTTTACCTGGACGCAGGTCAGCGGACCGACGGTCGCAATCACGAACGCCAGCGGTGCAACGCCGAGCTTCACCGCGCCGGAAGGTCTGACGAACACCTCGCTGGTGTTCCAAGTCAGCGTCAGCGACGGCACGAACACGACTGTCGACACGGTGACGGTGGATGTCAATCGTGACAACGACGCGCCTAGCGTTGATGCCGGCGCTCAGCAACCGGTCGACGAAGGCGACTCAGTCACACTCACTGCAACGGCAAGTGATCCCGAAGGTCAGGGATTGACCTATACCTGGACGCAAGTCAGCGGACCGACGGTCGCAATCACGAACGCCAGCGGTGCAACGCCGAGCTTCACCGCGCCGGAAGGACTGACGAACACCTCGCTCGTCTTCCAGGTCAGCGTCAGCGACGGCACGAACACGACCGTCGACACAGTGACGGTAGACGTCAATCGTGACAACGACGCGCCGAGTGTCGACGCAGGCGCGCTGCAAACGGTCGACGAAGGCGACTCCGTCACACTCACCGCAACGGCGAGTGATCCCGAGGGGCAAGGACTCACCTACACATGGACGCAGGTGAGCGGACCGGCCGTTGCAATCACGAACGCTAGCGGCGCCACGCCGAGCTTCACCGCGCCGGAAGGTCTGACGAACACATCGCTGGTTTTCCAAGTCAGCGTCAGCGACGGCACGAACACGACTGTCGACACGGTGACGGTGGACGTCAATCGTGACAACGACGCGCCGAGCGTTGATGCCGGCGCGCCGCAGACGGTCAATGAAGGTGATTCGGTGACGCTGACGGCGACGGCGAACGATCCCGAAGGTCAGGGCGTCACCTACACATGGACGCAAGTGAGCGGTCCGATCGTCGCACTCACGGGCACTGGCGGCGCATCCCCCACATTCACCGCGCCGGAAGGTGTCACGAACACGTCGCTGGTATTTCAGGTGAGCGTGAGTGACGGCACGAGTACGACCGTCGACACGGTGACGGTGGATGTCAATCGTGACAACGACGCCCCAAGCGTCGATGCCGGCGCGCCGCAAACGGTCAATGAAGGTGATGCCGTCACACTCACTGCAACGGCGAGCGATCCTGAAGGTCAGGGATTGAGCTATACCTGGACGCAGGTCAGCGGGCCTGCGGTGACGATCATCAATGCCAACGGCGCGTCGCCAACTTTTACCGCCCCTGACGGCGTCGCCAACACCCAGCTTGTCTTCAAAGTCAGCGTCAGCGACGGGACTAATACGACCATCGATACCGTGGCTGTCGATGTCAACTGCGACAACGACGCGCCGAGCGTCGACGCGGGACCGTCGCAAACCGTCAATGAAGGCAGCAACGTACAGCTGCTTGCGAACGCGGTTGATCCGGATGCGGTCGGCCTGAACTATACGTGGACGCAACTGAGCGGTCCGGCCGTGACGCTCACCGGTAGCAACGGTCCGACGCCAAGTTTCGCAGCACCGGCCACCCTTCACGACGCGACCCTTGTCTTTCAGGTTCAGGTAAGCGATGGCACGACGATTTCAATGGACACTGTCGTCATCCATGTCCATGGGGTCAATGAGGCGCCTGAAGCTTCCGTCATCTCGGAACGAGTGATTCCTGCGGGCGCCGCCAATGGATTCGTTGTCGCGACGATCTCGACACGCGATGCGGATGTGGACGTTGGCGACGTGATTCGCTACGAGATTGTCGGCGATGCCGGAGCATTCGCCATCGATCCGGCGACCGGAGAGATCTCGATCGTTGATGCTTCGCGACTCGCTTCCGCGGACGGCTCCTACTCCGTGGTGATTCGCGCGACCGATGCGTTCGGCGAAAGTATCGAGACAACTTTCACCCTTACCCAGGAGAAGGTGGAGCAGCCGAATCCGACGAGTGCCCCGACGCCCACCACGGACCATGTGGATTCAGCTTCTGATGACAGCGCGCCGCTCGGCGAAGCCGTCACCGAACAGGCGACATCGACGACCGTTACGGCGGTTGCACCGAACGCCGCTTCGCCGTCGGACGCGGCGGCCGCCATGTCGGCGATGCCACTGCAGCAATCCATGGGACCTCCCTCGTCGGTGGCGACGTCAGACGTGGCGTTCCTGGTCAGCGACCTCGTCGTCGAAGCGGCATCGCCGATCGAGATCGGCATCCAGACCACCGTTCCCGATGCGCCGAGCGCACTCGTGACAGCCCAGTTCCAAGACGAGCACTTCGAACACGCATTCGAGCGAGTCGTCGCCGAGGCGAAGCACGTGGTGGACGCCATGCGGGAGGACGTGGACCACGTGGTCGCTCCTGTAGCTCCGGAGAATGCACCGCCGAGCCATGTCGGTCACTGGTTCAGCGGGTTGTGGACCGCCATGATCGGACTTCACGGCACATCGCCGGACGCCCCCAGCGCCCCCGCGAACGATGATCGGTCCCGCGATCGCGTACGGCGCGGCCGTGTCGAGAAAGAGTGAATCGCTCACGTGGGCGATGACAACGATTATCAACCGCGCAACTTTCCGTGGCGGAGGTAGCGGAAGCGAAGCCGGAGCGATTCTCGCGATCGGCTGTTCCAACGACTGACGACACTCGACCGAGCGTTGTGAAAGGTCGATGAAGTGCTCGTGCAGGAGGGGCAGGGCGGCAACGCCATCCCACTCGAGAAGTCCGGAGGGGTGAGCGATGGGCAATACGAAGGGTGATGACGATCTGCTGGCGGAACTCGCCACCAACACGCGCGAGCACGTTGAGGCGAAGCGATTGCACGCCCGATTCGCCGTCGCACTGCAGATCCAGGTGCACGGGGGAAACTTTAGCGATCGCCAGCGTGGCCCACTCGCAGGAACGACCGTCGACATCTCGCAAGGTGGCTGCCTCGTCGTCTTCGACGGCGCGGTGCAGGTTGGCGACATCTATCGCCTCGATCTCGACTCCGGGCGTACGCGCCTTCCGCAAATTTATGCCCGTTGCATTCGAGCCCGCATGCTGCATGACACGGCGATGGAGGCCGCGTTCGTCTTCTTCGTCGCGCTTGAAGCCAGTGAGTTGCGTGCCGGCATGCAACTCGTCACCGGCGGACCCATGAGGGTCGCCGCATGACGAGAACATCCACGGAAGCCGATTCCACTCCTGCAACAACATCGAGCATTCCATCGACGACCGCTGGAAATGGCGATTTGTTGCGTCAGATCCTGCGGCTCACCCATGGCCGTCTAGGCGACGCCTCTCTCTTCCGAGACGCGCTCCGAGTGATTGCCGTGAATTGCGGAGCCGTCTTCGCTCACATCAAGCTTCCTCTGCGCGGTGGGATCCTCGATGACTACTGGCACACCGGTCCGATGGATCCGTCGTTCTGGCGTGCACCAGCGAATCAGACCCTCACCCAGTGCTTGGCTCGCGGGGAACCGGTTGCGCAGCGCTTTCGTTCGAAGAGCGGAACCATGCACCTCGCCATCGTTGGTGTTCCGCTGTGCGACGGCAACGGTGATGCGATGGGCGCGATCACGCTGGTGATCGATGAAGCGCACGAGCAGACCGTACAACGTGTCATCACGGAGATGCGGGCTGTCGCGGCGCTCTTGGGCGCAGCAACGCGAACCCAGGCACCCGCCGCGTCGGAAGGACCGGCGAATGGTCTAGAGATGCGCTCGGCGGTGCTCGCGGGCGGCGCAGTCAGCCGTACAGCCCTCGCCTTCTCAATCACGAATCAGCTCCGGTCGAAGCTTGGTTGCGATCAAGTGGCGCTCGCGGTGGTTCGTGGCAGGACTCCGCGCCTGCTCTCGATCTCCGGATTTCCTGACGTCTCGGAGCGCACTCCCGGGGCCATGGCGATTCTCGGCGCTCTGTCCGAGGGATTCGATCTCGGACGCCCGACGGCGGTCAGTGCCGCCCAGACCGATGGGGACGTGTTTCCGCTGCATCGACGATGGAGCGCGAGCGTCGAAGGAGCGCACGTCGCAACGGTACCCCTGCGCGACGGCGATCGGATTCACGCGATGCTGTCCCTGCGCCACGCTCCGGGGCGTCGCTTCAGCGACGAAGAACTCAAGAAAATCAGCGAGGCCGTTGCGCCCTACGCCGCTGCATTGCGAATGGCCGAACTCGCCACGCGCGGCCTCGGCGCACACGCGTCGGATTCCGTGCGCGGTGCGATTGGCGGAGCCTTTCGGCGTCGGGGCATCGTCCGTACCGCGACGATCGTCGCCAGCGTTGCGGCGGCGATGTGGGTCGTGTTCGGCACGACCGAGCATCACGTGACGGCGACCGCACGACTTGATGCAGCCAAGGTGCTGCACATGTCCGTGCCGTTCGCGACGGCGATTCTGGGTTCCGATGTTGCTGCAGGCGACGTCGTGCGCAAGAACCAGGTGCTCTTCGAACTCGATACGACGACTCTTCGACTCGAGCGGGCGCGTGTCGATGCGTCGATCGCCGCCGCGATGGTGCAGGCGGAGACCTCGCGTGCCCGCGGCGATCAGGCAAGCGTTCGGCTCATCGAGGCAAAGGCAGACATCGATCGGGCCATGCTCAACGGACTTCAGCTCAAGATCGACTCCGCCGTCGTACGCGCGCCGGCTGACGGAATCATCCTGCGCGGCGACTTGAGGCAACGCGTCGGCGCGACGGTCGCCGCCGGAGAGACGCTGCTCGAGTTTGTGCCCAAGGGGGCGCTCGAGGTCACAGTAGAGATCCCAGAACGTGACGTGCTTCGAGTCGTCGCGGGACGACACGGACAGTTCCGTTCGCATGCCGCGCCAGATTCTGCGCTCGATATCGAGATTGATCGGGTGCGTCCCAGCGCCGAAGTGCGCGGCAACCAGAACGTCTTCGTCGCCGAAGCGAGGATCAGCCTTCCCGAAGGCCCGCAGTCCGGAGAGGCGATCGAGGAGTGGATGCGCTGCGGCGTCGAAGGCACCGCGCGAATCAGCGTGGGCGACAAACCGGTCTGGTGGAGCCTGTTCCATCGGGCGACCGACGCCGTGAGGATGCGCCTGTGGCTGTGACAGCTCCCGCGCCAACGGCAGCCGGGCCCGCTCCGCCGACGAGCGCCATGGCCGCGTCGCTTCGCGGAGTGGTGGTTGGACTGCGCCGAGATCTTCAAGTGAGTCGCCATGTGATGCGCGACGAGGTCACCTATGTGATCCGTGATCCGGTGAACTTCGAAACGCACGCCTTCAGCGTCGCGGATTACACCGTACTCATCGGCTTCAACGGCGATCGCACACTTGGCGAGTGCTTCGAGACGCTGAACGCTCGTGGCGTATGCACCTCGGAGAACGAGGAAAGCTACTACCGATTCGTTCTCGATCTGCATCGCAGCGGGCTTCTCTCGCTGCCGATCAGCGATGACAAGCAGCTTTACGCACGTCATGAGCGCAGTCAGGCGGCGCGGCGCCGCGGACGATGGATGGCGGCGATGTATCTCAAGATCCCCGTGTGGAATCCCGACGCGTTTCTCGCCCGAACGGCGCACCGCATGGCGTGGATGTTCACGCGCGGTGCGTTCGTCGCGTGGCTCGTATTCGCGATGGTGTGCGCGGTCGTACTTACCTCGCGATGGGAGCGCGTCGGCGAGCAATTGCCCGCACTCCTGGCGGGCGAGCAGTTGCTCAGCATGTGGGTGCTGCTTGCTGCGATGAAGGTCGTGCACGAGTTCGGTCACGGCTACGCGGTCCGCTGCTTTGGCGGAGCGGTGCCCGAAATGGGCATCTCGCTGGTGATGCTGACACCGTGCGCGTACGTCGACGCATCAAGCTCATGGGGTTTCCAGAGCAGGACGCGCCGCATCATCGTCTGCCTCGCAGGCATGTACTTCGAGTCGATCGTTGCAGGCGTCGCGCTACTCGTCTGGGCATTCACCGATGCTGGCACGATGCACGCACTGGCGTATCAGGCAATGGTGCTTGCGAGCGTGACGACAGTGGCGTTCAACCTGAATCCGCTGATGCGCTACGACGGCTACTACGTGCTCAGCGATCTTCTGCAGGTGCCGAATCTGCGGGCGGTCGCCATCGCGAACGTCCAGCGCATTGCGAAGCGAGTGACGCTCGGCATTGACGCCGGTGGCTCGACCTGGTCGCCAATCATGAGCCTGACGCTCTGCATCTACGCGATTGCGGCCACGCTGTTTCGCATCAGTACGGTGCTGGGGATCTGCGCGGTGATCGCCCTGAAGCTCTTCTTCGTGGGCATCGCTGCCGGTCTTCTCTACGGCGGAAGCGTCGTCTTCGGATTCGTGACGAAGGCCCTGCGATATCTCTGGTTTGACAAGGAAACGGCGCCGGTACGGATGCGAGCGATCGTTGTAGGTGCGCTGCTCGTCGCGGGACCGTTGTCGCTGATCGCCATTCCGTTGCCGCAGACGATCCGCACCGAAGCGATTCTTGGGCGAGAGCACGAGGATCACATCGCGGTCGTCGAGCCGGGCACGCTGGTGCGGATTGCGCGGGCGGTCGGGAGCACAGTTCGCGCAGGCGAAGCGATTGTCGAACTCGCGTCCATCGATGCGCAGCAGTCGCTTCGGGAGTCAAACGCCCGCCTTCATGCGGCGGACGTCGAGGAGGATGTCGCCCGAGCGGCAAGCGCCGCCGATGGTGAGGTCGCGAGTAGGCGCCACGCCGCGGCGACGGCGGAGATGAACACCGCGGTCGAACGAGTCAACGACCTCGTCCTTCGTTCGCCGCGAGACGGCGAGATCGCTGTGACGCTGGCGGATGCCGACGCCGATCGACCGCTTCGGGCCGGGATGTCCGTGGCGACGGTGGTATCGGGTGGTTGGATTGCCACTGCGGTGCTCGACCAGATGTCGATCGCGGGGCTCGGTCATGATCTGGATGGTCGGGTGGAGATGCGAAGCGTGGCGGAGCCGTCGTGTGTCTTGCACGGGCACATCCGAGACATCTCACCGGCGGGATCGACGTCACTGGAGCATCGAGCTCTCACGGTGCCTGGCGGCGGCGCGATTCCGGTGTCGCCGATCGACGGCACCGCGGAGAGCCGTCACTTCAAGGTGGAGATAGAGCTCGATCCGAGGACCGACGCATCGTTGCTGCGACGCGGGCTTCGGGTCGAAGTGAACATGCCTGGTCAGAACGAGTCCTACGCGCGGCGCTGGTATCGCGCGCTTCTGTGGTTCAACGAACAGTTGCGGGCATCGCACTGAGAAATCCTGCGCGGTCGGAGGAGAGCATTCATGTCCATCAGCATCATTGGCGTTACCAGCGTTCTGTTCGCCAGCTCCGTAGCGCAGGTCTCCGCGGCCTCACCCGAGACCATCGCGTGTCCGGCGGTGACGCGGCCTCTGCATGACGTCGAGCTGTCGTTCGGCATCTCGGGGCGAATCGGTTCGGTCGGTGTCACGCGGGGTCAGCGAGTGATCGCTGGCGATCCGTTGGCGAAGCTGGTGGCGGAGGACATTGCGGCGACCGTGGCGCTGCTGTCGGTGCGGGCATCGAGCACGTCCGCCATCGAATCGGCCGTCGCCGCGTCCGCGTCCGCCGATTCCACTCTCGCCCGTGTGACCGAAGCGCGAGCCAAGGGCGCGTCAACCGAGAAGGAGTTTGAAGATGCAACGCATCGTGCCGAGCAGTTTCGTGCCCAGTTGCAGCTCGAACGGCAGCGACAGGTGGAGGCCCTTTGGGAACTGAAGGCGGCAAAGGCTCGCTTTGATCGCACCGTGATGCGAGCGACGTTTCCCGGCGTGATCGAGGACATTCGCATCGAAGCCGGTGGGGCTGTTGACGAACTAGCACCGGTCATGCGCCTCGTCGACGACTCTGCGTTCCGCATCGACGCAGCCGTGCCGACCCAACTCACGATGTCGTTGCGCGTGGGGCAGCTTCTCGAAGTGCGCTATCGCGGTCTTGCAACGCTCGCTCCGAGTGAGGCGCAGTACGCGACGATCACTGCCTTGGCATCGGTCGCCGATGCTGCCAGCCGTACGCGCGTGGTGCGTCTTCAGCTCAAGAACGACAGCTCGCTGCCAGCGGGTCTGCCGGTCGAGATCATGGTGCCTTCGACGGAGACGAGGGTCGGCGCGGTGAGCGATCCGACGCCGTAAGGGCGATCGTCTGCTCCTGCGCGTTCTCGTTGCCATTGTCGTTCTTACTGGTTCTTACGAGACACTCACGCCAAAGAACGCGACGCTAAGCCAGGAAGCGGCTGAGCGCCTTGCTGCGCTGGTCGTTTGAAGGCCTGTTTGGAAGTCGACGCCCCGCGATGTGCCGATGCGCGGTGACCACCTTCCCGGGGCGATACGTGTTGGCGGAACGTGCGTGTCCCGTCGCGTACACGTGTCCGATGTACGCTGACGACGCTAGGACATGGCTGCTACGCGGGTGAAACGTGTGCGCCCGGTACGCGCGGTACGGGGCGGCGTGACGGTACAACACCTTCGAAACACGATTGATCGACATGACCGACCTGCCGCCGTCCAATCACCAACAGGTGCCCGGTCGTAGTGCGACGCGGCGCGGCGCCACTGATCGACGGACGTGGACACGCTGGCTGCCCGGACTTCAGGTGTTGCGGACCTACGAGTTGGCCTGGCTGCGTCACGACGTCATCGCCGGACTTGTACTGACGGCGATCTTGGTGCCGGTTGGCATCGCCTACGCGGCGGCATCGGGGTTGCCCGGCATCTACGGTCTCTATGCAACGATCGTTCCGCTGCTCGCGTACGCGCTGTTCGGTCCTAGCCGCATCCTGGTGCTGGGGCCCGACTCCGCGCTGGTCGCTCTTAGTCTCGCCGGGGTGATGCAGCATGCTGGAGGCGACCCAGCGCGTGCCGTCGCCCTCGCCGGCATGATGGCCGTCGTCTCCGGACTGGTGTGCATCGTGGCTGGGGCAGCGCGCTTGGGGTTCATCACCGAGCTGCTCTCAAAGCCGATCCGCTACGGATACATGAACGGCATCGCGCTGACGGTTCTCATCAGCCAGTTGCCGAAGCTCTTCGGATTCTCGATCGAGAACGTCGGGCCAGTGCGAAACTTGTGGTCTATCGCAACAGGGGTCATGGGAGGAAGAGCCAACTGGACGGCGTTCGTCGTCGGCGCAGGCACGTTGGCGGTGATTCTGTCACTCAGGGGCAGGAAACACGTGCCAGGCATTCTCCTGGCGGTGGTTGCGGCCACGTGCGTCGTGGGGTTCCTGGGACTTGCCGAGACCGCAGGAGTCTCGGTGCTCGGATCGCT
>JBBQCR010000103.1:0-9977 GCA_038318935.1 Phycisphaerales bacterium | reverse complement strand
GTTGGAACATCGATGGCCGGACGATGATCGGCATCTTCAGCAGCGAAGCAGCGGCGCTCGAGACGCACCGCCAGGTGACCACCGAGGGTGCTGGCAATAGTGCGGGTGGGGGCGCGAACCCCGACGCTGCGGCACCTCCCGCCGCGCTTTTGGCGATGCCCGTGCCGACAGCGATCGCGTGGCTCTCCAAGTTTCCGACCGACAAGGTGACGGATGTCGTCTTCAATCGCCGCTCCAAGGTGGTGGCGACCACGGCGAACATTTCGAACCTCGCGGCGCTGTACGAATGGGCGGTCGACAGGCTGCCGGACGAGTTGTGGGATCCCTTCGTGCGCTCGGTGCAGAAAGCCAATCAGGAACCGGGGTGGGCCCGGCTGCGACGCCGCATGGTGTTGCTCGACAAGTGGTACATGCCGATGGACCCTGGCGGAACCAACGTGCCGATGGTGGTGGCGGACGGCACGCGGCAATTTCTCGCGCTGGCGGCCAGTGCCTCGTTGGCGCAGCGAGCATCCAAGTCGATCGCGGGCAACGACCACGAGCCGCGGATCGCCATCTCGTCGCGCGCCGATGTGGTCAAGCTGCTCGAGACGATTCTGAAGGAGCCGAACGGGCCCAAGGAAGTCGCGATCAATCTCGGCGGAACACCCATTGTGATTGAGATGCCCGGTTTCACCGACATGCTCAAGAAGGCGGGCCCTGGCAACGCGACTGGTAACGCGACTGGTAACGCGACTGGTAACGTGACTGGCAACGCCAGTGGGCAGGCCTGAAGCGGCTCTCGAACTACAGACCATCGCTCTTACTGCAAGCGGCGCGGTCCGCTGCTGGCCCGGATCGCGGCCAGCTCTTCGTCGCTTGCCTCACCCCTGAGGAACCGGCGGACAATCGGGTCTTCCGCGCGGCGAAACTCTTCAGGCGTACCTTCCATCTGCACGTGCCCCTCGTGCAGCATGACGAGGCGATCGGCGACCTTGAAGGCACTCGCCAAGTCGTGTGTCACCACGATGCTCGTGACATCGAGTTGCCGAGCCGCCTTCAGGATCAGTTCGTTGATGATGTCCGAGCGGATCGGATCAAGTCCGGTGGTCGGTTCGTCGTAGAGGATGACCTGCGGCTCGAGGACGATCGCCCGAGCCAGAGCGACCCGTTTCTGCTGACCTCCCGAGAGTTCCGCAGGCATCTTGTCGATCGCGTCATCGAGTCCGACCATCCCGAGCACCTGGCGAATCCGTTGCTCGCTCCATTGGTCCTGGGGAACACCCGCCTCCTTCAAAGGAAATCGGACGTTCTCGCGGACCGACATGGAGTCAAAGAGCGCGCCTTGCTGGAAGAGAAATCCGAAGCGTCGGCGAATCGCCCCCAACTGGTGCTCGGCAAGGGTGTCGACACGCTGGTCTTCGAAAAAGACGCGGCCTTTGTCGGGTTTCAGCAAGCCGACAAGGTGTTTGAGGAGCACGCTCTTCCCGCAGCCCGAGGGCCCCAGCACCACGGTGGTGGTTCCGCGCCGAAACGCCAGCGAAATGCCCTTGAGCACACGCTGGCGTCCGAAACTCTTGTGAAGCTCTTCGACGCGCACGATGCAGGGCGACGACGACGTTGCCCGATCGGCGGGAACTGTCGTAGGAACTCCGGGGTCACTCATCGTCGTCGTATCATCCCGACGCGAGTCCCGCATGCAAGTCGACCCGATCCTCACCAGCAGCATCGTCACCCACAGCGGCCCGGTCTTCCGGGTCGAGAGCACCGTCTCCACCGATTCCACCGGCCGCGCGATCAGGAGGGACATCGTGCGACATCCGGGCGCGGTCACGATCATTCCGGTCCTTTCGGATGGCAACGTGGTCGTCATCCGGAACCACCGCGTCGCGGTCACCGAACGGCTGATCGAGTTCTGCGCGGGGAAGCTCGAGCCCAACGAGGATCCGGCCGCGGCCGCTGCTCGTGAACTGGAAGAGGAATGCGGCTACTCCGCCGGATCGCTGCGAAAGCTGGGGATGTTCTTCACGTCGCCGGGATTCACCGACGAACGCATGCATACCTTTCTGGCCAGCGATCTTCGCGAGGTCCCGCAGCGACTGGAACCGGGCGAGGAGATCGAGGTCGACGTGGTGTCGGTCGCGTGGATCCGTCTCGCGATCGCCGATGGTCGCATTCGGGATGGAAAGACCATTGCCGCGTTCATGCTCTGGCGAGCGACGGTCGATGCCGATATGTCGTCGTCCGTCGGATCGGTACCGATTGTTGAAAGGCCCTGAGACGGTGGGACGAAGGCCACTTCACAAGAACGATGATCGGGACGACGATCGTGACGACCGAGATCAGGGTCCCACGAGCGGTGGCTTCGCAGGCTCGTGGTCGCGCACCCGGCCGACGCTTGACAATCCGATGAGCTGGTCGGTTCCGCTGATGCCTCCGCTTTGGCGAGTTGCCCGCATCGATGTTCGGGTGCACATCGCGTTCCTGCTGCTGGTCGCGTACCAACTCATTCGCGCCGCGCTCCCAGCGGCCAACGACAGCAGCGTGCGGCTGCCGCTGGGGTGGACGGCGATCACGCTGACGGTCCTCTTCGTCGTGGTGTTACTGCACGAGTACGGGCACTGCGTTGCCTGTCGACGCCGGGGTGGGGTGGCCGACGAGATCCTGATGTGGCCGCTTGGCGGTCTCGCCTCCTGCGAGCCTCCGCAGGATTGGCGGGCTCATCTCTGGACCGCGCTCGGCGGACCGATGGTGAATGTGCTGATCCTCGCGGTCACCACGCCGCTCGTGGGTGTGCTCACTGGGAAGTGGATCGGCACGGCGTTTCCCGATCCGCTGCACTTCGCTCCGCCGATCCAGGTCCTCGAGCGGATGGATCTTTTCGCCGTCTTCGCAGTGCACTGGATCGCGCTGGTGCTGCTCCTCTTCAATCTCCTTCCGATCTTTCCGTTGGACGGCGGGCGCATTCTGCAGGCGGTCCTCTGGCCGCGCGTGGGTTACACCCGTGCGATGCGGTTCAGTTGCCGGGCTGGTTTCGTCGGGGCGATTCTGCTTGGGACGCTCGGGGCGGTGACCACCGAGCTGTCGCTCATCGGTGTGGCGATCTTCGGGGCACTCACGTGCTACGTGACGCTCAAGCGGCTGGAGTTCACCGAGGAGCAACTCGGATTCGAAGACACCGAAGGGGACGCATATCTGGCATCAAGCGGTCGTGAAGCGCCCGATGAACGGCGTGAACGCGAGATCGAGGAGGCTCGCATCGCTCGGGAACAGACGACGCGTGAGCGAGACGTCGCCAAGCGAGCCCGCGAGGAAGCCGAGTTTGATCAGATCCTCGACAAGATCCGCGGCAGCGGATTGAACAGTCTGTCATCGGCGGAACGGCGCGTGCTCGAACGCGAAACCGAGCGGCGTCGCCGGGGCGGGTGATCCTGCGTCGGGTCCGAGCGACACCGTTCGGTGGCCGGCCCGTTACACTCTCCCATCTCGCATGGGACTCGCAGACCGCGACTATCTCCGTACGCCGCCGCCCTCGGGGTCGCGCTCGATGACCGCAGCGGTATCACGCTGGAGCGTGACCAATTGGATCATCGCGCTCTGCATTGCCGTGTTCGTTCTGGACCGCACGGTATTGCCGCCACGGCTCGCGCCGACCGGCGAGTACGCGATATTGAACGAGGAGCTGTGGGCCAAGCGAGACCGCATCCCTGCCAACGAACTTGTGACCAGTATCGCCGAGTCATCGCCGCGCAGCACGATCGTCGAGCAGACGACCTTCTACGTCGGCAGCGGCGTTCAGATCCCGGTGCTCGTGACCCGCTTCATGCGGGTGCCCTTCCTGCAGAAGTACCTGCAGTTCACGACGGCGCAGGCCCTCATGTACCCTTCGCCGACGCGAGGGCTCGACGGCTTCGAGTTCTGGCGCTTCTTCGGCTATCAGTTTCTGCACGCCAACGTGACGCACGTGCTCTTCAACATGCTTGGCCTCTGGATGTTCGGCCGCGCGGTCGAGGAACATCTGGGAAAGAAGCGCTACCTGGCGTTCTATCTCCTGTGCGGACTCTTCGGCGCCCTGATGTACATGCTGCTGAATGCCGGCGGCATCGCGGTGATGCACTCCGGTGCGTCGTGGATCTCGCCGTTCCTTCCCAACAGTCCGTATCTGCCGCTGATCGGCGCGTCGGCGAGCGTCTTCGGAGTCATCATGGCGGGGGCGTACCTCTCGCCCAACGACACCGTGCTCTTCATGTACGTGTTGCCGATGCGCTTGAAGACTCTGGCGTTTCTCCTGATCGTGATCGCGGTCGCGACCGTGGTCATGCGCGGGAGTAACGCCGGCGGTGAAGCGGCGCACTTAGGCGGAGCTCTCGCAGGCTTCTGGTTCATCCGCCGGCCGCACCAACTGCACGGCTTCTTCGACTTCCTTGGTCGCGCCGATCCGACATCGCGCAGCGGCAAGCATCGTCGCGCGGAGCAGCGAACCGCCGTCGATCGCGTAGAGATCGACCGGGTCCTCGACAAGATCAAGGATCACGGGATGCAGAGCCTGACCGAGGCGGAGAAGCGATTGCTCCGCGACGCGTCGCGCTCGCCGTAACGGACGTCACAACTCCTATGGCGATCCGCTTCGAGATTCTCGCTCGCACTTCTACGAATCGGGCTCGTTTAGGGCGCGTCACGACGCCGCACGGCAGTTTCGACACCCCGGCGTTCATGCCGGTTGCGACTGCGGCGGCGATGAAGGGCATCCTTCCCTCGCAGGTCCGCGACTGCGGGGCCCAGATCATTCTCAACAACGCCTATCACCTGCTGCTGCGGGTTGGCGTCGATCGCATCACGCGGCTCGGTGGCTCGCACACCTTCATGGCGTGGAATGGCCCGATCCTGACCGACTCCGGGGGATACCAGGCCTACTCGATGGCCGACATCAACACCCTCGATGAAGAGGGCGTGACCTTTCGCAGTTTCATCGACGGCTCGCTGGTGCGCCTGGGGCCGAAGGAGTCGATGGCGATCCAGAATGCCATCGGTGCCGACATCATCATGGCGTTCGATGACTGTCCACCGAGTCCGACCGCTGCCGGTTCGGGCGCCAATCCCGAAGCCACTCCCGAAGCCAATCCCGCCGCACCCACTCGGCGGCCGACGATGGATCCTGCTCGCTATCGCCAGCGCGTCGTCGAGGCCCACGAGCGCACCGTCCGCTGGCTGATCGAGTGCGTGAAGCACCATCGTTTCCCCGAGCGTCAGGCCCTCTTCGGCATCGTGCAGGGAGGAACCGACCTCGATCTGCGGCGTCGATCGGTGCAGGGGGTCTGCGGAGTGGAGCTGCCCGGCTACGCGATCGGCGGGGTCGCTGTCGGCGAAGGGACAGCCGAGATTCGTCGCGTCGTTGAGTTCACGGCGCCGCTCCTTCCCGAGGCGAAGCCCCGGTATCTGATGGGCGTCGGGTACGAACGAGACATTGCCATGGCGGTGGCGGCCGGGGTCGACATGTTCGACTGCGTGCTTCCGACCCGGAACGGTCGCAACGGATACGCCTTCACGCCGGTCGGGCCGCTCCGGCTGCGGAACGCCTGCCACGCCGAGGACCCTCGGCCACTGGACGCGACCTGCGACTGCGTGACCTGCCGAAACGGGGGGGAGGGCGGCTTTTCCCGGGCCTACCTTCGGCACCTGTTCATGGCCGAAGAGATGCTTGGTCCGATCCTCGTGACTCTGCACAACCTCCGCCACTACCAACGCCTGATGCTGGACATTCGCCGCGCGATCACGGATGATGCGTGGTCCTCGTTCCTCACCGCTTGGCCGGTGGCGGGGCACTCGACCGAGGTCGAGGGGCCGGGGTCCAACGACCCGGAGCTCGCAGACTGATCGGAGCGGAAGGAAAGGTTTCCGCCGCTCCACCGACCCATCGCTTCCGATCCTTCGCTCTCGCCAAGGGGATGTCGTCATCCCTTCCCCTCACACCCGTCCTGGGAGGAGGCTCGCACTCGCGGCTTCCCCTGTGGACCAACCAAAGCATCGCCATGTCGCCGGACGTTGTCGCCCGATCGTTGCTCGTGAATACCCAGACGCTCGTTCAGGATGCTCCCTCGCTCGCGGGGTCGCCGACCGCGCCCGCCGTCGGCGCTTCCGGAACGGCCACCACCGGTGCCTCTGGTGCGACTGGCACCGGACTAGCGCCCGCCGCTGGCACGAACTCCGGAATGCTGCTCTTCCTTCCGCTGATCGTTCTCTGGATCGTGATCATGATCTGGAGCAGCCGCCGCGAATCGAAGCGCAAGCGATCGCTCCTCGAAGGCGTGAAGAAGCACGATCGCGTGCAGACCGCTGGTGGCGTCATCGGATCGGTCGTCGAATTGAAGCCCGACCTCGTCGTTCTCAAGGTCGATGAGAATTCCAACACCCGCGTCACCTTCGCGCGCAGCGCGATCGTCGCGATTCTGAAGGAAGGTCCTGCTGACTCCGCCAAGGAATCGGCAGCGCCCTCGAAGTGACACGTCGCCTCTCGCGGCGTGGGTGATGGGGCGAAACCCGACCACACCCCGCACCAGTCTGCCCTCTCGCCCCTTTGCCCCGATCCCTCGGCCGACCTTCGGACTCCTTGCGAGACCGAACGCTCGACTCTCCCCTCGACAGCGATGAAGAACATCACCATCCGTCTCGCGGTTTGCTTCGGCCTGAGCCTCCTCTGCATGTGGGCTCTCTACCTCAAGCCCATTCGCCTGGGCAAGGATCTCCGCGGTGGCGTCAGTCTTATCTACTCGGTGAAGATCCCGACGGGCGGCGGACGCCCGGCCGATCAGGCGCTGGTGCAGGTCATCGATGTGCTCAAGCAGCGCGTCAACCCGCAGGGGGTGCTCGACATCAGCATGCAGCCGCAGGGCACCGACCGACTCGAGGTCGTGATGCCGTTGCCGGGTCCTGAAGTCAAGCTCCTGCAAGACGCCTTCAAGGACGAACTCGCCGCGTTCATGAAGAGCGCGATTGTCAGTCCCACCGAACTCGATCAGGCGCTCGCCGCGGGCAAGGCTCCGGAATCCTTCGGCACCAGCGGCACGCGCGGTGATGATCTGCGTGCGTTGCAGGCCGCATTCACCGGTCGCGCCGCCGCGGTCGCCGAGCTCGCCAAGGCCAAGGCCGACGGTGCCGATGCGACGGTGATCTCGGAGATCGAGAATCGCCTCGTCAGCAACGAGCTCATCGAGACCAAGCTCCGCTCGAGGATTCTCGGGGCGACGCTCAACGAGGCTCGCGTCACCAAGGCGCTGTCGCTGAGCGAGAAGCCGCAGGCGTCCGTCGATCCCATCACCGGACGCGCGAAGGTTGGCGAAGATGGCAAGGCGGTCATGCTCACGTCGCCACGCGCGCGTGAGATCGAGTCGATCCAGGGAGAGTTCCCGCACCTTGCCTCCATGATGGACGCGCTGGTCACAAAGTACGACGCCTACGCCGCCAAGCGAACCGGACTCGACGACCCTGAGGATCTGAAGCGCCTGCTGCGCGGCGCTGGTGTCCTTGAGTTCCACATCGCCGTGCAGGCGAGCTCACCCGACGTCGACATCCTGTCGATGCGTGAACAGCTTTCCAAGCGCGGACCGCGAAACACCGACAGTGCCACGATGCACTGGTTTGAGCTCAACGATCTCAAGCAGTGGTACGAGACCCCGACGCAGCTCGAAGCGCTGCAACGCGATCCCGTCGGCTACTTCGCCGGAGCCCGCAATCTCGTCGCCGGGCAATACGCAGGCTCGATCTACCTGCTCCTCTACACCGCCGATTCAAAGGCGATGACCCACGCGACGGGTGACAAGTGGTCGCTGACGCAGGTGTACCGCACCATCGATCAGCGGCTCGGCGGCTCTGCGGTCGCGTTCCAGCTCGATACCGCCGGCGCCGGCCGCATGGCCCGACTCACGGGGCCGCACGTCAACCAGCCGATGGCGATCGTCTTGGACAATCAGGTCTACACCGCGCCCAACCTCAACAGCGCGATCTCCGGTTCGGGCGTGATCACGGGCCAGTTCACGGAAGCCGAAATCAGTTACCTCATCCGGGTCCTCACCGCGGGTTCGCTTGAAGCGAGCATCTCGCCGGACCCGATCTCGATGAGCATCCTCGGACCGTCGATCGGTGCCGAGAACTTGGCGCTCGGCAAGAAGGCGATGTACGTCTCGATGACCTTCACTGGTCTCCTGATGATCTTCTACTACTTCTTCGCGGGCTTCATCGCGGACATCGGTCTCGCGGTGCACGCCTTGATGATCTTCGGCATCATGGCCGCGATCGATGGCACGTTCACGCTCCCGGGACTCGCGGGTATCGCCCTCTCGGTCGCCATGGCCGTCGATGCGAACGTCTTGATCTACGAACGCATGCGAGAGGAGTTGACGCTCAGGAAAGAGTCGGTGCGGAGCGCGATCCAGCTTGGCTATGCGCGCGCCTTGCCGCCGATCGTCGACGGCAACGTCACCAACCTCATCGTCGTCATCGTGCTGTACCAGTTCGGTGCCGCGGAGGTGAAGGGCTTTGCACTGACGATGCTCATCGGCATCGCGACGGCTCTCTTCGCCAGTCTGTACGTCACCCGGACGTTCTTCATGCTGGCGCAGGACTGGTTCGGTCTGCGCAGCCTGCCGATGCTGCCGATCACCTTCCCGATCGTCACGCGCATCCTCACTCCCAAGATCAACTGGGTTTCCGCCCGCCTGGCCCTCTGGGTAGTGTGCGGAGCAGTCACGCTCGGGGCGATCGGATTGGTCTTCAGCCGCGGGCGCGACATCTTCGAGACCGAGTTCCGCGGCGGCGTCGCGATGACCCTCGACACCCGCATCGCTCAAGGGACAGAGCCCAAGGACAGTGAAGGCCGCCTCGTCATGAACCGCGGCGACGTCGAACAGCGGGTCCGCGCCGTCGGTCAGTCGGCAGCGGGAGATGCGATTCTCGCTCAACTCGCCAGCGCGAACGTCCTCACAGTCGGTGGCGCTGGCGCGGAATCGGAATCAAACAGCTTCCAGATCCGCGTCGGCAACCCGGCGACGGCCGTGGATGAATCGCAGATCACCGACAAGATCGTGGCCGCTGTGGTCCGCGAGTTCGCTGGCGAGATGGACGTACAGTTCCCGCTGGAGTTCACCGATTCGGCGGGAGACCATGCCAAGCACACCTTCCCGCTGGAGAAGGATCTGCTCGGTGATTCGATCGGCCGTCCTGGGATCCCGGAGCCCCTCGGTGATTTCCGAGGCGGCGTGGGCATCGTGATTGATGGCATCAAGCCGCCGGTGAGTGCAGCCAACGTTGCCGAACGCATGAGCCGTATGCGGAGCCAGCCGGACTTCTCAGACACTTCCGGTCGGCGCACCAAGGTCGTCGGGATCACGCTCGCCGACGCCAGCGATCCGACGAAGGGATTCTCCTCGGTGGCGATTCTGGTCGCCGATCCTGCTCTGACTTCGCTCAACGCCGAATTCGAAGCGTGGGACAAGCAGTTGGCGCAAAGCGAATGGAAACTGGCGACGGCGGCGCTGCAGCAGAAGGCCAGCCTTCGCGAGGTTTCGAGCTTCTCCCCGATCGTCGCGGAGAATCTCGCCGCGACAGCGGTCGTCGCAGTGGTCCTCAGTCTCATCGGCATGCTCTTCTACATCTGGATCCGGTTCGGTTCGTTCCGCTACTCGGCGGCCGCGGTGCTGGCTCTGGTCTTCAACGTCGCGTGCTGTCTTGGATTCCTCGCGGCCGCGCCCTGGCTCGCCCACACCGCGATCGGCAAGGCACTCTTCATCGAAGAGTTCCGTATCGATCTCAACGTGGTCGCCGGTCTTCTCGCGATCGTCGGCTATGCCATCAACGACACCATCGTCATTCTCGATCGCATCCGCGAGAACAAGGGCAAGCTGCCGTTTGCGACGCTCGTGTGCGTCAACGACTCGATCAATCAGACCTTCAGCCGAACGGTGCTCACCGGCGGCCTCACGCTCGCTACGGCGGTGATCCTCATC
>JBBQCR010000102.1:0-10095 GCA_038318935.1 Phycisphaerales bacterium | reverse complement strand
GCCTGCACTCCTGTGCGCCACTCGCGAATCGTCTCCGCGTATCCAACGCGATCGAGGCTGCGGCGCAGGCGAGCACTCACCGCCCGCCGGTCTCCGGCGTGGTCCGGACGATGAGCGTCCTCTCCTACTCCGATCACCTTTCCTAAGGGCGAGTGAGCCACGTGAAAACACGCCGTGAGGTGATCGGGATGATCCGCCAGCGTCAGTGCCGACAACACCGCATTCACGGACGCTGCGTCCTGCAACGAGCCAACACCGCGGGCGCTGGCGGCGATGCCTCGCTCGCGAAGGGAGCTGAGCATCGCACTCACCGAGGCGTTGCGACGACAGAGCACGCCGATCGAAATAGCAAGGTTTCCTCGCTTCAGTTCGTCGACCAGCGTGGCCACCAGATTCGCCGCCGTCTCTAACGTCGCTTGTTGCTGGTCGGTGCTGCCGTTGCCACCGCCCTTCGATGGAGCGATATGCAACTCCACCACACCTTCGATGGGCTTCGCAGCCTTGTGTGGACTCCACACCTCCTTCCACGCCGATGCGGCAAGGATGATCGGCGCTCGAACACCCATGAGCGCGTCATTGGTGTCAAGCGATCCGAAGAGCGCGTCCACACCATCGAGTATTCGCTGCGCACTGCGATAGCTGGTGTTCAGGTATTCATCGGCAAGGTCGAGGCGACCTTCCTCCAGTACGAGCTTCGGCAACTGCTCCAGCAGTTGTGGCGAGGCGCCGCGCCAGCCATAGATCGATTGCTTCAGATCACCGACGACGAAGAGACTCCGTTCGTCGGCATCGCCCGCCGCAATCTCGCGGACGATCGGCAGAATCGCTCGCCATTGAACAGCACTGGTGTCCTGAAACTCGTCGAGCAGCACGTGACGAAACGTGGCGTCAAGGCGGAAGAAAAGCTCCTCAAGCGCTGGTGCCCGCTCGGGATCTTCGGCGACATCGGCGATCGCTCTCGTGAGATCGCTGAAGGTCACTCCCCCTGCTTCGCGCTTCGCAGCGCTGAACTCGGCATCGAAACGTCGCGCTAAGGTGTATGTCGCTTCGGTGCGGCGAACCATCTCGCGATAGCCAAGATCGCGGGCGTGCTCGACCAGCGGCTCGAGCGCGGCGATGAGCTCACTCGACAACGGTTTGCCGTAGAAGACGCAGGAACTATCCGCCACTTTTGCCCCGATGCCCTTCTCAAGCATCTCACTCCACGTGTCGGCATCGTGTGCGGGCCATGTCCGCGCTTCTGCGACCAAGGCGGCGAGCGCGGTTGCAGTGCGCTTGTCCGTCGGGACCGGCACCTGCGCCAAGGCATCGATGAGATCCGCGACATCCATCTCGTCGGCGATCGCTCGGCTCGGCCACTCCCACGCGTAGGAGGTGCTCTCACGGAAAATGTCGACCGTGGGTTCGACGGCTTCTCGAATTGCGCTGCGGACGCTCAATCGCTGATGCCCTTTGGTGAGGGCCGTGACTGTCGCCAAGAGCTCGTCAGCGTCCTTGGCGTCCAGCATCCGAGCGATCGCGTCGTCGGTGAGGGCCGACTCCTCGTGTTCATCGAGGACCCGCGGTTCGGGCGGCAATCCGAGCTCGGATGCAAAGGACATCACCGTCGAGGCAAAAAGCGAATCGAGTGTGCGAATCTGCAAACGGTCGATCGCTCTCGTGACCGACTCCAGCACCTTGATCGCCTCCGCTTCGTCCGGTGGCGGCAAACCCGCGCCGATCGCGATCTCGGTGCGATCCTTGGATGAGAGGACCGCCTGCGCGAGCCGCCCAAGCACACGATCGCGAATCTCCGCCGCGGCAACGCGCGTAAACGTACTTGCGAGAATCGTGCTGGCGGGCGAGCCGCGCCGCAGCAGTTCGATGACCCGTCCCGACAACTGAAAGGTCTTGCCGCTGCCGGCCGACGCGAGGATTCGCGTGTGTTGCATCGGAGGAATCGTGTTGCTCATGGCGATTCCTCCGTGTCCCCGCGCGACGAACCGTCATCGTCGACGCCGAAGACCAGCGATTGGAGGATGCCCGCGTACGGATCGTCCTTTCCCATCGGTTCACCGAGTGGAAACTCACCACGGCGGATCTTGGTCACGATGTCGATCGCCTTCGCCACCGCGTCGTCGCACTCCGCCTGGGAGAACGCGGCGTCGCACCAGCCAGCGAGGGCTGGATCGGCAGGCATGCGCACATAGCCAACTTCGATCGACGAGAGCGGCGCCGACTTCAGCAGCGTGGGAGCGAAGCCGAAGCGATAGAGCGGCAACTGAAGATCCATCCAGTCACCGTCGCCCTTGCTGCCGCGGCGATGTGCTTCGCGTGGAGACTTGCCGGAGTCCGTCGTCTTGTAGTCGATGATCCGCCAGACGTTCCGTCCCGCGTGAAAGTCGATCCGATCGACCCGACCCTTGAGTCGAATCGCCGTGCCACCCTCGGGCTGCAAGGTCGTCTCCTCCGGCATGCCCCGCTCGACGTCGCGGATCTCCCATCCCGCACGCACCGCTTCCGCCTGCCACGCGGCGAACGCGTCGATGCGCGGGCGAAACGCCTGGAGTTGCAACCGGACCGCGGGCAAGGGATGCGTGCCAAACTTCTCCCGAGCGACAGCATCCATGAGATCGTGCAGCGCGCTCGCAAGCGATGCTGCGTTTCGCTCTTTCTTGAGGATCGCGTCCGTACCGAATCGCTTCAGCACCTCGTGCATCACCGTCCCAGCGTCAGGAAGCCCCAACTCCTGGGCGTCGTCATCGACATCTCTGAGCCGTTCGATGCGCCCGAGCCAGAACCGGGTGCCGCACGCAAGGTAGTCGCGGAATGCGGTGGCGCTGATGGTTGCAATGTCGCGTGCTGACAATGGCGGGCTTGGAACAGTGAACTCGTTGCGACCGGCGCTCGCTCGCCGCCAGCGCCGTTCTCCAGCGAGTGCCTTCGACGCATCGGTCAGCTTGAGAACCCGCTCCGCCAGCGCAGTGCCGCGACACGACAGCAGCAATCGACTCGGAACCAGGGGATCGCCTTCAGCGCTCACGCGTCCTGCAATCAGCCGCAGAGACTTCGTGCGCCGCAAGAGTCCGTGCAGGATCACCGCATCACGTGCAGCCCGAGTCTCGCGCGTAGGAAGGCCCAGAAGCTGGCGCAACGATTCGGGCAACAAGGGATCCTGGCCGCCCGACGAGGGCACGCTTCCCTCGTTCATGCCTATGACCACGATGTTCGGCGCGGGTTCGAACAGAAGCTCCAACCAACCGAGCGCTTCGACCGAACGCTCACGCGGCTCGGCGGGCAACTGCACCGCCTCTGCCAGATCGAGGACCAGTTCCATCACCAGCGCCGTCACGTCGGCGTCGCCCAGGAGCACCGGCGCGATCGCGCGCACCGTCCGATCGATTGCCTCCAACTCAACGATCGCACTGAGATCGGCATCGTCCCACGGCAACGGTCGGCGCATGGACCACAGATCGTCGTTCTGGAGGAGATCGTCGAGCGACTGCACGCACCGGCGTACGACTGCGCCAGCGTCGTCACCGAGATCCTGATCAAGTGTTGCCGGAAGCCGTTCGCCGCGGACTTGGTCGAGCAACGCAATAGGATCACCGTCGTCGCCGCGCAGCCATCGCTCCACCACCGGACGGCGAACGAGGACTGCGAAATCCGCCGGCAAACGTGTGGTCCGCCACGCCAGAAGCGCCCTGAGGAAGCGACCGACAGGTGTGGCAAGGAGCGGCGTTCCGGCGGCGTCGTGGATCTCGACGCCTGCATCCTGCCCGGCGATCTTCAACGGTTCCGCGAGCCCGGGATCGCCAACGCCGATGGCGACCTCATCGCACGCGAGCCCTGGCCGCTCCGTCACGCGATCGGCGAGGAAGCGCATTGCCGCCTCTGCCTGATCCTGAGCGGCGTGTGCAGAGATCACGTGCTCGTCGGCGATCGGGAGCTCCTCGCTTGCCCACCCGATATTGGGGCAACCGAGCGAGTCGAATCGGTCACGATCGCACTCGTCCGCCGGCACGAGGATCTGCAGGTGCGGCACACGAGCCAGCGCCGCTCGCTGCACACCGCCAAGCTCAAGAACCCCTACGAGGACAACTCGCTCCGCCCGAAGCGCAGCCCGCAAGATCAGTGTTCGACGGTAATGAAGCGGTGTGGACAAGCCTGCTTCGGCGAGCTTCGCTTCGACGTGCTCCGACAACGCCGACAGCAATCGACATCGCGTCGCATCGCCGCCGAGCTTCTCCGTCGCGGTGGCAGCGGCCTCGAAGCCAAGCGAAGCCACGCCGAGTTGATCTTCGGTGCGCGTCGCATGAACGGCCAAACGATCCCACAGCCGACGATCGGGTGCGCTTCCGTGCGGAACGAACGGGTGAACATGGCCGGCGTCCGCCGCCGCGAACACCGACGCCCATGCGAGCCGGCGTTCCAGGCTGGTTGCGGGTGGCGGCAGATCCGGTGGTGCATCCAACAGCCGCTCAATCAAGCCGCCAACCGTCACGATCTCAGGCGGATCGAAGCCTCTGCCGAGTGCGGCCGCTCGCTGCACCAACGCTTTGAGCAGCAAACGCCCCGCACGCGCCCCGGGCACGACCACCAGTTGATCGGCGAGCGTGAAGTCCTCGCTCGGAGATTGAGCAAGCAAGTTCGCGGCAGCAGCGTCAGCGATTGCTGTCGTCGTGCCGAGGCAGGTCAATCTGACATGATGCCGATCCACTGTTCCCTTGGGTGCGCTGTGCCTTGATTGAACGAGGCGAACTGTAACGCGTCTTGACGTTCACCCGCTCCTGCGTTCTTCTGACATAATCGCGGCGATCAGCTTGCACTTCACTCCGTGGGCGGTCTGGCGCAAGCTCGTTTCAATGGAGATCTGCAATGGGCTTCGTTCAGGAATTCAAGGAGTTCGCACTCAAAGGCAACGTTGTCGACCTCGCTGTCGGCGTCATCATCGGCGCGGCCTTCGGCAAGATCGTCAACAGCCTGGTGCAAGACATCGTGATGCCGCTGATTAGCCTCGTGAACCCCAACGTCGATCTCACCAAGGGTGTAATCGTCCTCCGACCAGCCAACGAAGCGGCGAAGCTCCCGGTGCTCACCCTCAACTACGGTTCCTTCATTAGTCTGGTGATCGAGTTCTTCATCGTCGCGCTGTGCCTCTTCATTGCCATCAAGGCCATGAACCGGCTGATGAGCGCCCAAGGAAATCTTGTCCCTGGGTTCATGAAGCGCAAGTCACTCGACGCCCCGTGATCGTTCGCAGCAACTCAATCCAAACGGCCCGCGGCCATGTCGCGGGCCGTTTTCAATTCCGTAGGGGAAGACGCGGAAGTGTCTCAAGCTCGAGCAGGAGCTCGCCGTCCCGGATCTCGATGTCGCGCACCCGCACCCGTCGCCCGTCGACCAGTGCGAACTCCGCAGGCACATCGCCCCCGCGCAGCAGTGGTGCGAGCGCGGTGACGGCAGCGGACGCTTCACTGCCCGCGAGGCTTGCGGCAACGGCGCCGAGGATCGTCTCCGTGATGAATGGCAGCGGCAGCCGACCGAGGGACACACGACTCGATCTGGAGCGCAGTCCGCCATCCACCACCTCAAGCGGAATCGCCGCGACGACAACCGATGGAAAGTCCGGAAGCATCGCCGCGATCTCGATTGTTCCCCGCTCAAAGTGCACCTGCACGTCGCCGATGCCTGTGATTCCCGCGTGTTCGCACCACTTCGGCAGCCGGGCCGCCAGCCACGCGTTGACGTCGGACTGATGGATGCGAATCGCCCACGGCTCGGAGTTCGGGCGCACCCGCTGCAGTTCGCTGATGCTTCCCTGTTCGAGTTGTTGCCCGATGCGTTCGTCCTCGGCCGTTGCCTCTTTCGGTGCGGTCCACCAGCTTGGGGGGCGCACCTGGACGACCGCGAGGACCACCAGCGCTGCGAGCAGCGCAAGCACAAGCGGAACCACCAGCTTCATCCGCCGCATCAGGAGGTCCATCGCGACACGATCAACGTGTCGTTCTGTCCGCCGAATCCGAAGGAGTTCGACAGACAGACGTCGACCTTCGCCGAACGCGCCACGTTGGGAACGTAGTCGAGATCGAGATCCGGATCGGGCGTCTGGTAGTTGATGGTGGGCGGCAGCATTCCGGTCTCGATCGCCATCACGCAGGTGATGAGCTCCACGGCGCCGGCGGCGGCGATGAGGTGCCCCATCATGCTCTTGATCGAACTCATCGGAATCGAAGCGGCGTTGTCGCCAAAGACTCGCTTCACGCCGCGGGTCTCGATCGAATCGTTTTCCTTGGTGCCAGTGCCATGCGCCGAGATGTAGTCAATCGGCGGACGACCGTCGCTTCGCTTGCTGTGCGGGTCGATACCCGCCTGCTTGAGTGCCATCGACATCGAGGCCGCTGCACCACGCCCGTCGGGCTGGATGTCAGTAATGCGAAAGGCGTCGGCACTTGATCCGTACCCCAACACCTCAGCGATGGGCTTTGCGCCGCGAGCGAGGGCGTGTTCGAGCGATTCGAGAATCACCATCCCCGAACCCTCACCCATCACGAAGCCGTCCCGCTCGCGATCGAACGGACGACTGGCCTTGGTCGGATCGCCCTTGCTCGTCGACAGCGCCGTCAGACGGTTGAAGCCGGTGATGCCCAGCATGTGAATCATGGTGTGCGTACCGCCCGACAGCATGATGTCGGCGTCGCCCCGTCGCAGGATCGCACACGCCTCGCCGATCGCCTGCGTACTGGCGGCACACGCGGTGAGACAGTTGTACGCGGGGCCCCGGATGCCAAACTCGCGAGCGAGGTGCGAAACAGGCATGTTGGGTTCCTGTTCGATTTCGCGCAGCGCCGTCATCTCGCGCAGCGCGGCCTCGGCCCAGCGCTTGCCGTTGATCTGCTGGGTCGCCTCATCCCATCCGGCGATGTTCGCGGCGACGTAGTGCTCGGTGTCGAGGACGCCCTCTCCGGCACCGAGATAAATGCCGACACGACGTCCGTTGAGCCCCTTCCACGACGATAAGCCCGCCTGCTCCCATGCTTGCCGTGCCGCACCCATCGCAAATCCGATGTTGTGTCCCGCACCGTTGTGGACTGCCATGTCGCGGACGTACGGCGTCATGTCAAAGTCGCGCACCTGGGCGGCGAAGGTCGTTGGGAATGTGCGGGCATCGAAGCGATCGATCGGAGCCATCCCCGAATCGCCGCGCATGAGTCTCGACCACACGGTCTTGAGATCGTGTCCCAGAGGCGTGATCCAGCCCATGCCGGAGATGACGATGCGAGGAGCGTTGGGCATGGCGGTGGAAGCTTCGGAGTTCAGGCGACGGAGCGAACGACAATGGCGGCAGTCTGTCCGCCGAGGCTGAGCGACATGACCAGCACGTTCTTCAGCGCGGCGGATCGCGCTGGTGCGATGTTCGCATCGAGGGTCGAACCCTTGGTGTTGAGGCGCGATGGCAACGTCTGCGTCCGCAGGCATTGGGCGGCGACCGCAACGGCGATGGCCGCAGAACCCGCCCCGCAGTTGCCAACGAAAGGCATGACTTGAATGATCGGCACACTCGAAGCACGAGCTCCGAAGACGGTCCTGATCGCGGCCGCCTCCGCCGCGTCGAGATGTCGAATGCCAGAACCGAACGGCACAATGGCGTCGATCTCGTTGGGCGAGATTCCGCTCTGGTCGATCGCGATGGACATCGCTGCGGCGATTTCCTCACCGGTGTCGTTGGTCTCTACGCCGATCGTATCGGGACAGAAACACTGGGCCGCGCCAAAGCCCGCCAGTTCGGCGATCGGCACCGCGCCGCGCGACTGAGCGCTCCGCAGTTCCTCCAGTACGAGAATGCCGCCGCCTTCGCCAAGCAGCGTTCCCTCGGCGGTGGGATCGAAGGGTCGCACGAGCGTTGCGGGATCGACGCCGCTGGGCGTTGCAACGAGACGCTTGGCGAAGATCTGCCGAAGCATGCCCATCGGATGCAGCCTCGCCTCGGCACCACCGCTCAGGCAGGCATCTGCATCACCGCGCTCGATGACTCGCATCGATTCGCCGATCGACAGCGCCGCGCTTGCTTCGGCGCAGGTGATCGTGTTCGACGGACCCTGGCAATCATGAATGATGGTCACATGGCAGGCGAGCATGTTCGGCAGATACTTGAGCAGCCACAACGGCGTGAGATTGGTCATGCCCTCACGACCCCACTGCCCGATGTCGAATCGACCAGTCCCGTCGCGCGAGGTCCAGAGCGCGCCGGTGAGTTCGTCGATGTCCGCGGCGATGAGCCCCGCTCCGATGTGACAACCGACGCGATCGGGCGGTAGCGTCGGCGCAGCGCCTTCCGTCGCTTTCGTGATCAGGCCCGCATCGCGAACCGCTTCGTGCGCGGCGCCGACGGCGTGCTCAATGTCCCGGGCCATGACCTTCGTCGCCTTGCGGTAGCTCTTGGGAACCACGCTCTTGACATCAAAGAGTTCCGCCGGGATCTCCGCGGCGGCGCTGCATGAAAGTCCCGTCGCGTCCCATCGCTCGATTGGACGAAGGGCCGTGCGTCCTTCGAGCATCGCCTGCCAGAGCGGCGCGATACCCACGCCGAACGCGGAGATCGGGCCGAGCTCGGTGATGACGACACGACGGCGTTCGGGGCGAGACATGAGGCGGAGATCGTAGCCGCAGCCGGGACGCGAAAGAGTGCCGGGTCAGCAGGCGACGCGACTTCGTGGCCTCGTGGAAGGGATTGGCGGCGATTGCCGTATCCTGCCGATGGTGCATCGCTCGCTTTCCCCCAACCCGACTCCCATGCTCCACCACCACGCACGCCACCTCGTTGCCTCGGTTGCCCTCGCCGGAATCGCGGGCTGCACGTCCTCGCAGTCGGCCAGAAACGATGCGCTCGTCAGCGCCGACGACGCGACGCGCTTCGCGTATGGCGTCGGGTACAGCGTTGGTGAGGACGTGCGGGAAGGGCTCGCTGCGGACGGCGTCTCAGCGGACTCGGCGCTTCTCTGCCGCGGCTTCAGTGACGCGATCCAGCAGAAGTCACCTGCAATGCCCAAGCGCGAACTCGATCGTGTGCTGCGCGCGGTTCACCGCGCCATGCTCGATAATGCTTCGCAGCGACGCTTCGACGAAGACCCCCAGTTCCGCCAACTCGCCAACGCCAACGCAGCGATCAGCGCGAAGGCCATAGACGCGTTCGCTGCCCAGCCGGGTGCGACGACCGTCGAGGAGGGTGTCGTTCAGATCGTTCTTGCGACTGGAAGCGGACCAAAGACCAACGCCGACGAGGCGTTCGTCGCGGATTGGTCGATGGCGATCGCGGGCGGTACGCAGGTCATCGATACGCGCACCGGAGCCATCATCGATCCTGACAAGATCCTTCCGGTCGCCGCGCGAGTCCTCAGCACCATGCGCGTTGGCGATCATCGGCGCATCGCGTTCGCTGCGAACAAGGCTTTCGGTCTTGGTGGTGACGCCCCCGCCATCGGACCCAACGAGGCACTCTTCATCGACATCACGATCACTGGAACCGCGACGCGGCAGGGCACGCCATAAGGGCGAACCGAAAGGTACACCATGACACGCACCAGGAATCTCGTTGCCGCAACCGTACTCGCGTGCGCCGCCTGCTCGGGCGCCGCCGCCCAGATGCAAGTCAACAGCGGTCACGCCCTCGACTCCAACCTGCGCGTCGGTTCGGGCGGTTACAACGGGCGCGTTTATGGCGGGGCACCGATCACGTGGCGTTCCTACTCGCCGATCTATCGGGACTTGCCGTACATGAATCGGGTGAGGCCCTACGCGACGCTCGACACCGAATCGATCCGCACCAACTACGACACCTATCTCAACGACAAGAGTTACCGAGCTGGGTGGCAAGGGTCGAGCAGCGGGTACTCGTCGTACGCCGGTCCGCCCGGCGGCTACTCCAACAACGGCACTGCGTCGCCGGCCAGCGTTGGCGCGTATCGGATCAACGGCCGCGTCGGTGGCTGATCGGGCGCCGGTTGGCCGCTCAGCGATTCGGCTGCGGCAGGGTACCGCCGAGGCCCTGCACCGCAGCTATGTACTCTTCCTCGTTGCAGGCGTTGAGCGTCTGCTTCAGCGTCGCGCCGACGGAGC
>JBBQCR010000101.1:0-10283 GCA_038318935.1 Phycisphaerales bacterium | reverse complement strand
ACCGCCCGATCCGCCCACAACGCCCGCGTGGACGAACTTCTCGACGCGGTGCAATTGCTCGACGGCGTCAGTGAGCGACTTGTCGGCGCCGACGGTGGCGCTCTGCGTCGAGCGGCGGTCGCCCTTGCCAAACTCGTCGGATTCGTCAAGCCGTTCTCGCGACGACGAAGTGAAGCGACTTCGCGCGGAGGCAAGTCATGACGTCCATCCGCACCAACGTACCGACCGCCGATCGATGTCGGATCGACATCAGCCGACGCACCTTGCACGCGGCGTGGCCGTGCCTTGCTCGGGCGGTCCTGACCAAGTCACGCGGCTCGGCGGAGGCGGAGCTCCACCTCTTCGTTACGCTCGAGGGTCCAGACGCCGCCCTCCGCGGCTCAGTCCGCGTGACCGCCTGCTCGGGCGTCGGGGAACCTGACGGGTGCACCCGGACGCTGCTCGACCGCCCGGTTCGCGGAACGATTTCCCGTCGCGATGGCTGGAGCGTCGTCGAGTTGCGAGCGGAGGGCGGTCCGAGCATTGACGCGCTCGTCTGGACCGCAGGCGAGGGACCCGCGGACGGCGGCGACTCGACCGACCGCTGCCCGCCGTCCTCCTATCTCCGAACTGATCTGATGTCGCTGCTCGGGCTTGCGGGCGGTCGCTACGGAGCGCCGACCATGGACCTCCGGTCGGGTTGACGGGATCTTGCCTCCGGTCTGGCTGACGGCTCTTGGCCCATCGAACATCCAACTGTTCGAAAAGCTGTTCGCAACTGGCTGGACCCGAAGTAAACTCTCCCGATCGAGGCACGAGCGTCGCCTGCGACGCGTGTCGTCGCCACTAGGCGAAGGGAGGCGGGGGAACATGGTCCAAGGCATCGTAACGATGGCGATCGGCGCGACCGCGGTAGCAACCGTTGCGTTCGCTGGTGGTGGACAGCTTGTCGCTCCATTTACTGAAGAAGCGTTGGCCCGGGGAATCGTCTACGAAACAGCGTTCCCGCAGACCATAGGCCTCTACGGCTTCGGTTCCGGATTTGCCGACCTCGACAACGACGGCGATCCTGACATTGTGCTCTTGGGTTCTCCCAACGGGTCCGTTGGGATCTTCGAGAACGATGGCACGGGTCACTTCATCGATCGCACCGCCAGCAGCGGCATCCCCGCCCTGCCGAAACCTTCGGCGTTCGCGGCCGGTGACCTCGATGGCGACGGCCGAGTCGACCTTTACATCACACAGATCGACGTCGGCTGCAAGCTCTTCCGCAGCGATGGCCCGTTTCACTTTGTCGACGTGACGGCCGGATCGGGAGCCAGTACATCCGGTCCGGCGAAGGCGGCATCGCTTGCTGACTTCGATGGCGATGGAGATCTCGACATCTACGTCGCGGTGTATCGCAACGCCACGTTCGCCGGAGCCAACATTCCGAGTTCGCTCTTTCGCAACAACGGCAACGGAACATTCACCGATGTCGCGGCAGCCAATGGACTGACCAAGCCCGCGTACACCTTTACCGGAGCGTGGACCGACATCGACCTCGATGGCGATCCCGATCTCTATCTCTCGAACGATCGCGGCTATCTCGGCCCCTTCTTCCAAGGGAATCAGCTCTTCCGCAACGACAATGGACAACTCGTTGAGATCTCCGCAGCCAGTGGTGCCAACGTTGCACTCTTCTCGATGGGACTCGGTGTCTGCGACTTTGATCACAATGGCTTGCCCGATTTCTATTGCACCAATATCGCCAACGTGAACCAACCGACGCAGGGACTGAATCCGCTGCTGCTCAATCAGGGCAACAACGTCTTCATTCGCGGCGAGCAGACCTGGGGCATCGGGCTCTTCAAGACGAGTTGGGGGGCCGAGTTCTTCGACTTCGACGACGACGGTAATCAGGACCTCTACGTCAACAACCAGTTCCGCAACAACGCGCGGCTGCGAAACGGTGACGCCCCGTTAGCGATCGACGTCTCTCTGCTTGCTGGTTGCCCAGGCGCCCGAGAAGGCTACTCCTACTGCTCGTCCGCGGCCGACATCGATGGCGACGGAGACTACGACCTTCTCGTCGGCGACCTCGGCAGCAACGCGTTTCTGTATATCAATCACGAAGGCGACGAGCGGCACTCGGTGCGTGTCCGCCTCGTCGGCGAAGGCAAGAACATGTCTGCGATCGGGGCAACCGCAGAGGCCTTCCTCGACACCAATTCGCCGCCGCGTTTTCGCGATGTTTTCGCTGGTGGACGGAGCTATCTCGGTCACGACATGGCCGAGATACACGTCGGACTCGGCACCCGTACCTCCCTGGCGAGGCTGGAAGTGCGCTGGCCAAAGGTCTCGCTGAGTGTGGCGACAAGGACCCTCACCAACCTTCCCGCGGATCAACTCTGGACTGCGTATCCACCCGCACGGCTCGGCGATTTCGACGGCGACGGAGCAATCGGTTCCATTGATCGCGCCTCGTTCCAGATCTGCCTGACGCTCGGCTTCGTTCCAGGCTTTGAGATGATGGACATGGACGGCAATTCCACGATCGACGGCGTCGATGAGTTCCTGCTCAACCAGCGGGCAAGCGATTTCAACCACGACGGCCTCGTCGGTGCAGCGGATCTCGCCGTCATGCTCGGCGCGTGGGGGACCCGGAATCCGCAATTCGATCTCGACGACAGCGGCAGCATCGGCGCAGGAGATCTCGCGATTCTGTTGGGCTGCTGGAACTGAGTCTCGTCGCTGGACCTTACGCGAACCGCTCGCGATCCGTCGGACCGCGCAGGGGCGCTCTCTTGGGTTCGCCTGCTCGCCGCGGATAGATCTTGGGTGTGGTTCGCATCTTTCGGATGGGAACGATCGTGCCGGTCTCGGTGCGAATCGTCTCTAGCGCATGCGCATGCAAGGCATGCAGCGCCGCCTTCGATTCGGCAATCTCCTCGTCGGCCCGCTCGCCCTTGATCGCCAGGATCAAACCGCCGACCTTGGCGAAAGGAACGGTGAGTTCGACAAGCGTCGCGAGTCCGCCGACGGCGCGGCTGGTGACGATGTCGTAGCGCTCGCGATGCAATGACCGATCTCGCCCGGCGTCCTCGGCCCGATCCTGCACAACCGTGACGTTCTGCAAGCCGAGTGCTCGCACGACCTCCTGAAGAAAACGCACCTTCTTTCCGGTGGCCTCCAGCAGCGTGATCCTCGCGTCAGGCAGCGCGATCGCGAGCGGCATTCCGGGAAGTCCCCCGCCACTGCCGACGTCCAGCACGGTCAACGGCTCGACGTCGAGCGTCGGCCGCGTCGGATCGAACTCCGCTGATGCGATGACCGGAATCAGCGAGACGCTGTCGAGGATGTGACGCATCCACATGGTCGGACCATCGGTGACCGCCGTGAGGTTGAAACGATTGCTTGCGTCCGCAAGAAATCCGAGATACCTGGCGAGCGCATCGAGTTCGCCGGGTTCGAACGCCACGCCAAGCCGCTCCGTCGCGGCGAGGAACTCAGCACTGGGGCTGATCAGCGGCGACTGCGGATCAAACGGCGGGCCGTGGTCGATCGCCACCTTCGCGGGACGAGCCAACGGTGCCTTGTTGGGATCAGGGGAACGGCGCGACGGGATCGGCATGTGCCCTACGGTATCAGGGCGACCCGGCGCGATTCGCACGCTCTCCTCGCTGAAGCCTCGGTTTCCCCATGGTTCCCGGTCGCGCTCCGTGCGGTGCTCGCTTGTTTCCTGCAATTGGGGCGTTCCGCGATTCCTTCGGCGCCCCGAAATCGCGAAGATGGACCGATGCTCGACCGCCCCGAACGCAACTCTCCAACCATTGCTGCGCCGCGCAGCCGCCGTTGCGCAGCCAGCGTCAGCTTGCTCCTCGCGCTCTTGGGTGCCGGCACGATCGCAGAGGCGGGCGTCATCCTTGTTCCGCGCGAGCAGCCCACCATCGCGGCGGCGCTCGCGGTCGCTAACGACGGTGACGTCATTCAGCTCGCGCACGGCATCTACGCAGATCCCTTCGCCTTCGGACTGGTCGGCGTCACGCTCCGAGGCGATCCCAGAGAGCCAGCGGCTGTTGTCGTCGCTCCAACGGCCAAACGACCAAACAATCCCTTCGTCGTCGACAGCGCCCCCAGCGGTGGAGCCTTGGGCTTTGAAGGAATCACGTTTGGTGGATTCGTCGAGTACAACATCACCTCACGGTCGCTGACCATCACCGATTGTCGCACCGCGATCGATGACCTCGATCGGTCCGTTGCCTTCAACGTGTCTGCGGGAGTACTCTCGGTCGATCGGTTCGTGGTGCCAGACCTCGGTAGCCAGCCGACGGACGCGCCGCTCTTCACGCTGACGACGGGCGCTGCAACCCTCAAAGACCTTGACATCGGCACGGGCAAGCGGCCGGCGATGAAGTTCGCTGATGCGGTGAGCGTCCTCGAAGGATGTTCCATCGTGAACCTCACGCTCGGGACGATCCCTGCACTGCACATCGTCGGTGGCGAGGTCGCCGTTCTCGACTCCAACTTCGCTTCGATCAACGAGGTCTCGGGCATCTTCTCCTCCGACGCATCCATCACCGTGGTCGGCACGTCCTTCAACGGAGTCGGCACCTCCAAGGGAAGCAACTCCAAGGGCCTGTTCATCGCCGGTCCATCCGCGACGATCATCGACTGCACGTTCACGGGCTGCGGCGGCTTCAACGCCAACGGCGCAGGCGCGTCGATCAAGAGCCCGACCATCCTGGTGAAAAACACCACGTTCATCGACAACAATCCAGTGGGAGCCGGCGCTGGGGCGCTCTTCCTCCAAGGCGTCGGCACGATTCAGAACGTGGATTTCATCGGCAATCACAGCGATTTCCGCGGAGGTGCGATGCGCTCCGTCGGGGCGTTCACCATCGATGCATGTCTCTTCGAAGCCAACTCCGCAGGCGATGGCGACGGCGCTGTTTCGATCCAAGGCAGCTGCGCGTTCTACGGTTGCACGTTCAAGGACAATCACGCAGGCGATGGGGTCGGTGGCATGGACATCCTGGGCGGCGCGGTGACGGTTCGGATCGGACTCGGTGTGTTCGTCGAGTGCGAGTTCCAGGGCAATGTCGCTGGCGCCGATGGCAAGCCCATCGGATACGGAGGGGCCGTCGCGGTTGTCGACGGCAAAGGTGCGTTCGACAGTTGCACGATCAGCGGCAATGTGGCCCAAGACTTGGGCGGCGGCATCTACATCGATCCGTCGCTCGGTGAGCTGCTGCTGGAGAACACCACCATCTGCTCGAACGTTCCCGATCAGCTCGTCGGGTCGTACACCGATCTCGGTGGCAACGTCATCTGCGGCTGCTTGGGCGATCTCGAAGGCGATGGGCTGATCGGCCCGACCGATCTCGCGGCCCTGCTCGGGGCGTGGGGACCGTGTTCGTGCCCCGCCGATCTCAACGGCGACGGCGAAGTCGGAGCCGCGGATCTCGCGATTCTGCTTGGTGCGTGGGGAGGCTGCAAATCATGACGATGACGCTCGCGAGCGCGGCACACCTCGGTCACACGCTGCTCGCAACCAGTGACGGCATCGCAACTGGTCCAATCGCTCGAGCCGTTGATCCAATGGGACGCCTCGCTTTCGCGGTCGGACTGTTCTTCATCGTCGCGACGCTGCTGGGCGTCAGTTACTGCCTCTGGCAAGCATGGCGGATGCGCGGCAAGCCGTGGCCGCCGCGCTGAATCCAACTCGTCAATCGTCGAGATAGCTCTTCTCGGTGGACTTCGGACGACGCAGGCCGATGTTGACCAGCAATCCGAGATTCACCCACGTCGCCATCAGACTTGAGCCGCCGTAGCTCACGAACGGCAAGGTGATGCCGGTGATCGGCAAGAGGCCGATGGTCATGCCGGTGTTGATCGTCATCTGGGTGAAGCAGATCGCGACGATGCCGACCGCAGCGAGTCGGCCGAACGGATCGCGGCAAATCGCGGCCGTCGCCAAACCGCCAATGGCGAAGACGAGAAATGCACCCCACATCGCAAGCCCGCCGAGCGTCCCCCATCGGCAGCAGACGACGGCGAAGATCATGTCGTTGTGCTCTTCGGGCAATCCGTTGAAGGTCACGAGTGCCCGCGCATGCTCCTTGCCGACACCGATGAGTCCCCCGCTGCCAACCAGACGCATTGCTCGCCAGCCCTGGAAGCCCTCGTTCTTCTCGTACCGCGTATCGCCCGACACCTGAGCGATGATGGCGTCGATGCGAGCACGCTGATAGGGCTTCAGCACAAATCCATAGGCGATCGGAACCATCGCTGCACCGAGCAGGACGCTGATGATCACGTGCCGTTTGCGGGCGCCGGCAGTGATCAACATCGCAGCCATCGTCGGCAGGAACAGGAGCGCGCTGCCCAGATCGGGTTCAAGCACAATGAGGCCGATCGGGATCAGCGTCATGACGAGGACCGCGACAAAGCCGCGCAGCGTCCGGTGGCTCTGCGTCGAGGACAACCACGCAGCGAGCGCGAGGATGTACACGGTCTTGGCCAATTCCGAGGGCTGAAAATCCGCTGGTCCCAGCGCGATCCATGACCGCGCACCATTACGGGGACGCACGATCGATTCCGGCACCCATGGGATCAGGACGAAGATGAGGAGAACGATCGCCGCGATCACCAGCCCAATGATGCTGCGCCGATACCAGCGGTAATGCGGAAGCGCGACCGCGACCGCCGCAGCGATGCCGACGCCGAGGAACGCCAACTGCCGCGTTGCGAGTTCCGGTCGGGTTGTCGAGATCGCCGCGATGCCCATGAGTGACAGGAAGAGTCCCGCCGCAAGCGACAGCCACGCGGGCGTCCAGAGGATGAATCGCTTTCGTCGTTGCCGTGGATCCTGCGCGCCGTACAGCGCTCCAGGACTCCAGATCACGCGGCGACGCAGCGTGGTCGACGACATGCCGCCCTGCGGCGAGTCCACTGCGCCGTCGCTCTTGACTGCCGACGATGCGTGCAAATGCGCTGCGCCGCTCACGGTGACGTTCCCTTGAGATATCCCTCGCGCACCAGCGACCGGATGATCTCCGCTGCAACCGGTCCGGCGGTCTTGCCGCCCGAACCGCCGTACTCGATCAGAACGGCGATCGCGTATCGCGGCTGCCTGTCGGACTCGTTGCCCGCCAAACCTACGAACCACGCGTGATCGGTCTTCACCGTCGCATCGCTGGTTCCGTCCTTGTCGTTGTCCACCTTGAGCGGCGGTGCCTGGGCGGTGCCGGACTTCGCCCACAGTCGCACGCCCGGCACCGACGAGATCGGCTCCTGCCGTCCGTCCTCGAGCGTCACGTGATTGCCCGTACCGTAGGTCTCCGACACCGCTTGCCGAAGGCCTTCGAGCGCCTTCTGTACGGCGGTCTGGTTCAAGCCAAGATCCGACGTCACCTGACTGCGGTCGCTGCGATCAAGGATGAGCGAAGGTCGAATCACCTTGCCGCCGCGAGCCAGCGTTGCGTACGCGCTCGCAGCGTGCAGCGGCGTCCACGCGACGGGACCCTGACCGATGCCAAGAAAAACCGGTGCCGCACGATCACCCGCCGAACGAATTGCTTTGATCATCTCGGCGCTGGGCAGATCACCTGCTGATTCGCCTTCGTGCATCAGCCGGCCGTTGGGACCATCACGCGTGACGAGCAATCCGATGTCGATCGGTTCACCGACGCCGAAGTTGCGATACCACTGGACGACACCTTCGAGCCCGAGCTTGGACGCCACGGTGTAGAAGTAGATGTTGCACGACCGGGCGATCGCTTCTTCCACCGCGAGCGTGCCGTGCGTGCCGCTTCGTCCTTCCTCGGGGCGCCAGATCCAGCACCGCGCCGAGGTCGTCACGTTCTCAAAGAAATGTCCCTTGCACTCGACCGCCATGTCAACGGGGACGACTCCCTGTGTCACCGCGCCGCTGAAGAGCAGCGGCTTGACGATCGAGCCGGGTGGATAGACGCCTTCGACGGGCTTGTTGACATCGGCACCTTCCATACGACGGCGCTTGCCGACCAAGGTCGCAGACTCACGCATGGTTGGCGTAGAGACTAACGCGAGTACATCTCCCGTCGCGATGTCCACGACGACCGCTGCGCCGTTCAGTTCCCAGCCGACCGGCAACGCCCCCTGCTTCGGCTCGCCTTCGGTCGTCCAGCCACGCTGCCACTGCTGGATTTTCGCGAGCCCCAGCGCCGGCTCGAGCGCCGCTTGCACCCATGACTGAAGCTTGATGTCGATCGTCAACCGCACGTCTTCACCGCTCGTCGGTTCCCGTCGCGTCGACTCGCCGGTCTCGAGATTGCGCTCGACGATGCCGCGCAGTCCGCGCAGCCGATCCTCGAGTGTGCGTTCCATGCCGCGCGATCCGACAAGGTCGCGATCCGCGCGGTAGCCACCGAGGTCGGCGATCTCACCAGTGACCTCGTCGAGAAACGGACGCCGCTTCAGATCGTCGGCATACACGCTGGTGCGTGTGCTGCCCAGCAGATGATCGGCAACCCCTTCCAAGCGAATGGTCAGCGGCTTGTCGCTGCGGAGTGGCGACGGCAGCGCGGTGCGTTCGACCGAGAGTTCAACTTCGTCCCACGGCCGAACGCGACGCGTTGCGGGCACCACTGAGATTGTGTTGGGTTCCTCTTCAGCGATTGCCTGAAATCGAAATGCGGTGATGTCGTCGACATCGGCGAGGATCGAGTGTGGCTCTTCCTGCTCGCTGATGGTCTCGTCCTCGGCGATCGGCGCCGGGGCGTCGCCGCTGGCCATCGCCTTCGCCGCTTCGGATTTGCGGAGACGATCCCGATACGCCTCGACGCGCGGCGCGACACGACGGCGAATCTCGTCGAAGCGCCGTTCCAGTTCCGCACGATCGAACCCACCGGCGACGCAGATTGCGTCGAAGATCTCCTCGGCCTTCTGGTCCCAGAGCGGAACCCGTGCTGCCGCAGCGGCGTTCCGCTCTTCACGCGTGAGCTTCTGCCACGCGTTGGCGCCGGTCTCCTTACGGACCTGGGCACGCGCCTTCTCGGCGCTCCATCGTCCCGCGATCATCGCGTACTCGACCTGCACGTCCCAGCTTGCACGATCTTCCGCGAGCGTCACTCCGTTGCGATCGAGGAGACGACCGCGGATCGACGGCAGGAACATCCGGCGGCGAAGAAACGTCTCGGTCTGCCGACTGTGCTCGCTGCCCTCGACGATGGCCAGTCGGCCAAGCTGCGCAGCCAACGAAAAGCCGACGATGACGAAGATCGCCAGAAGCAGCAGCAGCCGTCGATGAAAAAGCCCGAGCGTGCCCATGTGGATCCGTGGAACGGAAGGATACGGCCGAGCGTCACCCGACGAGAGAGGAAGCCTCCAGCGAATCGCACCAAGCCATCATCGCAACTTGATCGAGATCAGGGCCACCATTCCGAAGATCGCGGCCACGATCCAGAATCGCGTCACCACCTGCAGTTCGCTGAGTCCACCCATGTGGAAGTGATGGTGAATCGGCGAGCAACGGAAGATCCGTTTGCCCTTGGTCCACTTGAAATACGAGACCTGCAACATCACGCTTGCGATCTCCATGACGAAGATGCCACCAATGACGATGAGCAGGATGTCTTGACGGATCGCTACCGCGACGTACGCCAGCAGTCCACCGAGGGCCAGCGATCCCGTGTCGCCCATGAAGACAGAGGCGGGGTTGCAGTTGAACCACAGGAAGCCCAGGCACGCCCCCGCCATGGCGCCAGCGATGACCATCAGCTCCTTGGCCTCCGGGACGTATGGGACGAGGAGGAAACTCGCCGCCGACTGCGAACTGGCGATCCAGCAGAGGATCATCATCACGAAGCACGCGATGGTCATCGTTCCCGCAGCCAGACCGTCCATGCCATCGGTGATGTTCACGGCGTTACTCAAGCCTGCGATGCACAGGCTTCCGAGAACGATGAAGGGCCCGATTCCTAGGACGATCACCGACGAGTTCATGACCAGTTCCGCATGACGCGACGTCGGGTCGTAGGTTCGCTGGAAGGGCAAGTTGAGCGAGATCGCTGCCTCGTTGGCGGTGTTGACGCCGTGCTGGTACAGGAAGAAGCACGCGAGACCGGCGATGCCGAGCTGAAAGAGGAGCTTCTCCCACGCGAACAGACCTTCGCGGGTTCCGGGCCCGCGGCGGGCGGCAGTGAGCTTGAGCCAATCATCGAAGCTGCCGACTGCGGCCAACCACACCATCACCAGCACCGCGAGATGCACGAATCGATTGTGCACGAAGTCGCAGAAGAGGAAGGTCGTCAGCAGGATCGCCCCGACGATGAGGACTCCAC